>CAYTQA010000069.1:0-2401 GCA_964439495.1 uncultured Terriglobales bacterium
CCCGGTGAACTGAAATTCCACGTTCTCGCGAATGCGCTCGCGATAAAAGCGGGAGAAAAGCGCCGCCGAGGCTGTACCGTCAAAACACTTGTCGTGAAAGAAGACGCGGACCTTCACCGTTCCTGCCTTGAGTAGATTTGGTTCCCTCCGCCGTCCCCAACTTCGGGGAAAAAGCAAAGCCAATTATCATGCCATTGCAATTGCAGGAAGAGCAAGCTGAAATGCGCGGATGATGAAAGCCTGTCGATTCAAGCCTCCAAAGTACCTGTTCTTCCGTGACCTTCTGCTTCCGCCAGCCAGTTGCTACCTTCTTGAGCATGAATACGAAAGCGCCGAGATCGTCCAGCAAGCCACACCTCCTTTACGGTGAAAACGACAACTCAATCCTGGATTCACAAACCGCCATCTTCGAGAAGGCCGGCTACTCGGTGCAAAAGGCCATTGGAAGGAAGGGCGTCGAGCAGGCGCTCGCTCGCGAAGGGTTCGATGTAGTGGTGCTTGGCCACACGCTGACCCGCGACGATCGTCATCACCTGCCTTATATGGCCAAGAAAGCCGACGAAGATACCCGCATTCTCGTCCTCCATGCCAGCGGAAAACATCCTCAGGTGGATAAGTCGATGGATTCGCGCGAAGGCCCGCGCGCCATTCTGGAAGCGATCGCCGATCTGATCGGAGAGAAATCCGCGACCCCGAAGGCGCCCATGGCCCGCGCCCATGCCGCAAGCGCGCGGTAACCAATCCATCGCAGCCTGACGATCTGCGTCCTCTATGCCAGAGGGATCACACCTTGGGCAAAAGCACAAGGACAAGCGTAGCCAGCGGTCCGAAAAAAATCGAGATCAGGAACCAGACCAGGCCACCCCGGCCTTTGCCCTGCGCGATGCCGGCGTTGAGCAACGCCAGCGTGAACCATTCCACATAGTAGCTGGGCTGGATATATTCGACCGTGAGTGGTTGCAGCAGTAAAGCAATCATGAAGAGCTATTCTAAATAATCGGCAGTCCCGGTCACCATCCTGGTGATTTGGTCGAAGCCGCCCCTTAAAGTTAAACTCAAGATCAAATGGTAAAAGTACAACGCCGTATCCCCGGCGACAAAATCAGGCTGCTGATTTTCGATCTCGATGGGACCCTGATCGATTCCCGCACCGATCTGGCGAATGCCATCAACGCGATGCTGCGGCACTATGGACGGCACGAGCTGCCTCCCGATGTGATTGCCGGCTACATCGGCGATGGCGCTCCCATGCTGGTGCGGCGCGCCCTGGGCGATCCCAGGGACGAACACTTCCTCCACACCGCCCTGCAGTATTTCCTGGACTATTACCGCGACCACAAGCTCGATCACACGTATGTTTACGATGGAGTGCTGCCCACGCTGCGCGCTCTACGCAACGGCAGCAATGGACATTCACGCGCCATGGCGGTGCTGAGCAATAAACCGGTTGGCGCTTCGCGTTCGATCGTTGAAGGTCTGGGAATGGGTGAATTTTTCTTTCGGGTTTACGGCGGCAACAGCTTTGAGACCAAAAAGCCCGATCCGCTCGGGCTCTATACGTTGTTGCGGGAGGCCAATGTCAGCAAGAATGAAGCCGTCCTAATTGGCGACTCCGATGTGGATGTGCTCACCGCGCGCAATGCGGAGATCTACACTATCGGCTGCTCTTATGGGCTGGCCCCGCATACGCTTGAAACCGCCCCGCCGGATGTGCTGGTAGACTCGCCGGCGGAATGGATCGAGGCCCTTCAATGATAAATTTGCGCTAGGCCTGAATTCGCTGTCCGCGCAGGACCTCAGTCGCGCAGGCGTGCAAGCAGGTCCTGGGGATGAACGGGCTTTGCCAGGATTTCAAACTCATGCCCTTGCGCCCGCGCCCGTTCCAACAGGTCCGCAGTCGCCGCTTGTCCGGAGAAGAGCAGGATCTTACATTGGGGCAGGAACTCGCGAATATGGATTGCCGCATCGATGCCATTCATGTCCGGCATGATGACATCGCTGATCACCAGATCGGGACGTTCGCCACGAGCGCGCTCCACAGCGCCAGTGCCCGTATATACAGGGGATGCATCAAATCCATTTTGGTTCAAAATGATCGCCAGGGTATCGGCGATTACGCGTTCATCATCCACCACAAGCACTTTTGGCTTCTTATTCCCTGTCATTGAAGTGATTTTTCGGCTCCTTTAGGCGGGTATAAAACGGTGACACTCGTATCAGCTTCCCTGAAAGTATAACAAGAACAAACGTTCACGTTACAAAGTCGAATGCAGCCATCGGCTTCCGCTTTTCCATCGTATACCAGATGCCAGGTTCGCGGGGAGCCCAGGCCAACCTCTCAGGATGGCCACGCTACCTAATAGATTAACGATTTTCAGGAGGGTCCTATGAGTCGAACAAT
>CAYTQA010000069.1:2411-11476 GCA_964439495.1 uncultured Terriglobales bacterium
GTTGTGCTTGATACTGATGGTGTGCACGGTGTTTTCGGTTGCGCAAACATCGCCCGCGCCCGCCAACCAGGGCAGCGCGCCAACCACCAGCAATCCAAATTCGCCGGCAAGCCCAGACCTGTCGAATCCGCAAAATACTATCCCGCCGGATAAGAATCAAACTGGTTCGGCGCCGAGCGCCACCACGCCGAGCAATGCTTCCGCCAGCGGAAACCAATCCGCGGCGGGACGCGAGATCGCAGCCGGGACCGAGATTCGAGCGACGCTGGACACCCCGCTTTCCACAAAAACTTCCAAGGAAGGCGACACCTTCACCGCCACCGTAACCGAGCCGGTCCGCTCTTCCGATGGACAGGTCGCAGTCCCCGCCGGATCGAAGATCCAGGGCGAGGTGACCGAATCCGAGCAGGGGAAAACCCTTGCGGCCCTGCGCGGCAAGGGCAAATTGAACATGCACTTCCGCGACATTCAGCTTCCCGATGGCAGCACCCTGCCGCTTAGCGCTACCCTGATCTCGGTCAACAGCACAAAGGGCGCCAAGAGCTCGACCAATTCCGAAGGCGAAGTGCAATCCGGAAATACCGGTACTCATACCGCAAAGGATGTTGGAATCGGCGCAGGAATTGGGACCATAGCCGGCCTTATTTTCGGGGGCGCGCTTAAAGGCCTGGCGATTGGGGCCGCTGCCGGTGGAGGTTATGTACTCGCCACCAATGGGAAACAAGTTGAATTGCCGGCCCAAACTGGATTGAGACTGAGGGTCGACCATAACCTCTCAATGTCATCCAGCACCGGCGGACAATAATCGAAAAGAGCGATTGTCGCTCATGCAAGGAGAGTGCCCTTTCTCTCTGCATAACTGTATGCTGGATCGGCAGGTTGACGCTACTTCCTCCGGTGAGGTATAAGGAGGAGCTTACCTTCTTTGGGACAGAATTTTCCGTTCCAGAAGGGCGACCTTTTCTGATTTTCCACAGGCTGGATCGTCCTACTAAAATTTGGCTTATGAATCGGTAAACAGTAATGACAAAAAAGTCTCCAGCAAAAGATCGGGATATTAGCTCTAAGTCAAACAAAAAACAGCCAGATAAGCACCAGTTCAACGGGGTCCTTCAAATTCGAAAGGCGGTTTCGGGCAAAGCCGCGACCCCGCAGGATCCCGCTTTTACACAGGCTGTGCAAAACTATGAAGCTGGGCTTAAGCACATGCAGGAGCGCAAATTCGAGCGCGCCAAGTCCATGCTGGAAAAGGTAGTTGCAGGCCCAAGCCGGGAATTGGCGGACCGTGCCCGAGTCCATCTGAGCACCTGCAATCAGCAGTTATCGAAGTCCTCAGCCTCCTTCAAGAGCCTGGGCGAACATTATGACTATGCTATCTCCCTGATGAACTCGGGCGATTTTGATGGGGCACGGTCGAATATGGAGAAGATCGTAAAACAGAATCCTGAAGCCGATTTTGCATTTTATGGGATGGCGTTGCTCGACAGCCTTACCAATCGTGCGGAAGATTGCCTGCGGAATCTCGGCCAGGCCATTCGATTGAATCCGGCAAACCGGTTTCAGGCGCGCAACGATGTGGATTTTCAGAATATGGCGGATGATCCCCGGTTTACCGAATTACTTTATCCCGAGGTAAGCGGCGAATCTTCTCACCATGCGCGCTCTTAGGAATTTCAGCGAATGCCCGCCCCTTTTTGCTGCATCCTTATGAGCTCGCGGGCGGCTTGAACAATGAGCGCAAAGGTAACTCAAACTCCCGGGAATGTGGAACTTGAAGGTGTTGCAACCGACAACTCCCTGTTGCGCGTAGTGGCCATCGGCGGCGGGACTGGACTCTCCACATTATTACGCGGTTTGAAACATCATACGGTGCAGCTTCCCTCCGGAACCACTCCCGAAAAAATGGCCGAGGACCATTACACGGGACCGGAGCGCAGACAGGGATGCTCCGCCCACGAACCTCTCCGTCGCATCAGTGATCGCATTTGGATCTCCGACCTGAGCGCTGTGGTCACCGTGACCGACGATGGAGGCTCAAGTGGACGTTTAAGAAAAGAGTTCAACATCCTGCCTCCAGGGGACATTCGCAATTGCCTGGTTGCGCTCTCGGAAGATGAGGCCCTCCTTTCCCGCCTCTTCCAGTATCGCTTCAACTCCGGACAGGGACTTGAGGGACACAGCTTCGGAAACCTCTTCCTGACCGTCCTGAGCGATATTACCGGCGATTTTGCCGAAGCGGTGCGGGAGTCGTCCATCATTCTTGCCACCCGCGGACAGATCTTCCCTGCCACCACCTCGGACGTTCAGCTTACCGCCTTGATGGACGATGGTTCGCAGGTCAGCGGTGAGACCAGGATCACCGCCAGCAAGCAGCGGATCGTCAGGCTTCAAATGGTCCCCGCCGATGCCAGACCGCTTCCCGGGACCCTGCAGGCGATCGAGAAGGCCGATCTTATTACCATTGGCCCAGGCTCGCTTTTCACCAGCCTAATCACGAATATGCTGGTCCATGGAATTCCGGATGCCATCGTAAGGTCGAAGGCCCTGAAGGTATATGTCTGTAATCTCATGACCCAGGCCAATGAAAGTCTGGGGCTGACTGCCTCGGAGCACATCAAGAAAATCTACGAGCACGCAGGGACCAGGATTTTCGATTACGCGCTGGTCAATACCGGGCAGATCAGTCCACATCTTCAGGAAAAATATGCTCAGGAGGGCGCGGCGCCGATCCAGGTGGATGAGGCCGAGATCGAAGCCCTGGGCGTAAAATGCATTACTGGAAATTTTGTCGACGAAGGAGATGTGGTCCGTCACAACACCGCTCGGGTGGCCCAGGCGCTCCATCGTCTCATGAGAGAGCATTCGTGAAGGATGGGCTTTGGCCCATCATAATTTTTTACGCAGCAGCCTCCATCGCTACACCTCCAGGATTTACGAAAGTTTGAGACACTTTTAATGATGAGCACCCGTGAGCAGGCTCGCCCTTCCACCCTCGACTCTTCCGATTTTGCCGTTGCCATCATGGCCGCCGGAAAAGGGACCCGGCTGAAATCCAGGCGTCCAAAGGTCCTGCATGAGGTTGGAGGCAAGCCGCTGCTCTCTCACGTGATCGCTGCCGCGGCCAGGATCGTGCCGCCGGAAAAAATCTTCGTCATCATCGGACATGAGGCAGAGCGCGTCCGGCAAGCGGTGGCGGGAACAGGCGTGCAGTTTATTTTGCAGGCGGAACAGCGGGGGACCGGACACGCCATCCAGTGTGGGCGCGAGCTACTGTCCAGGCACAAGAACATTCTCGTGCTCTCCGGCGACGTTCCGCTGATTCGTCCGGAGACGATTGCGCGGGTGCGCGATCTTCATTTATCCGAACATGCGGCAATGACCATCCTCACCGCCGAGCCGCCGGACCCCACGGGATACGGACGGGTGATTCGCCAGGCGGAGGACCGCCCCGAGGTCAAGGCCATCATCGAGCAAAAGTCGCTGCCAAAAGAGCTGCTGCATGCGCGGGAGATCAACTCGGGCATCTACGCATTCGCCACTGTCCCGCTGTTTGCCCACATCGACAACCTTAAGACCAATAATGTGCATGGCGAATATTACCTTACGGATATGGCGGCGCTGCTGGTCGCGAGCGGGGAGAATGTCATTGCGGTGAAGGCGGACGGCATCGATGAAGTGCTGGGCGCGAATACGATCCCCGAGCTGATCGCCCTTGATTTCAGCATGCGCATGTCGAAGTGCCGCGAGCTGATGTTGCAGGGCGTAACCATCTTCCGCCCCGAGACCTGCGTAATCGACTCCGATGTAACGGTGGGGGCGGATACGATCATCGATCCTTGCGTCCAGTTGCTGGGCAATACGCACATTGGAGAGGATTGCCGTATCCGCTCCTTCAGCGTGATCAGCAATTCCCAAATTGACAGCGGTGTCCTGGTCCGCAACGGCTCCATCATCGATGAATCGCGTATCTCCTCCGGCGCGCTCATCGGGCCCTACAGCCACATTCGTCCCGGCAGCGAGATTGGCGAGAACGCCCATGTTGGAAACTTTGTGGAAACCAAAAAGGCCAGGATCGGCAAAGGCTCCAAGGCCAACCACCTAAGCTATCTCGGCGATACTGAAATCGGCGCCGGGGTCAATGTGGGCGCCGGTACGATTACCTGCAATTACGATGGCGTGCACAAACACAAAACCGTGATAGAAGATAGAGTCTTCGTCGGCAGCAACTCTACCCTGGTCGCTCCCCTGACCATCGGAAGCGGATCTTATGTGGCCGCGGCTTCCTGCATCACAGACGATGTGCCGGCGGATTCTCTGGCCCTCGGACGCAGCCGCCAGATCGTGAAAGAAGGATGGGCCAGGGAGAAGCGTAAAACAAAATGATCGTCGTCTCAGTGCGTTTTGCAAGAAGCCGCTTCTGAACCGCGGCACTCCTCTGGATTGACCGGCATCAGCATCCGGTCCGCATACATCCAAACTGTTGAGGCAATTCAAGCCTCAGAGGAGTCGCAATGGCAGATCAGGACAATTCTAAAAAGAACACTCAACAGCAGGACCAGAAGAGCCACGCCGACCAGCCCTCCGGCTATAGCGGCGAGAGTCCCGCTACCGCCGGAAAAGGAAAAACAACTTTGCAGAGCAACACGCCGGAAAACAGGTCAGGCCAGATTAACCCTTCCAGTCCGACCCAAAGCACGGAAGGTCCCAGCACAAATCTCGGCAATCCTAGCGCCGGCGGAGAAGGTATGGGGAGCATGGGCTACGGTGGCTTCGACAAGCCCAGGACCGAGGACGAGCCCCAGAATCAACCCAATGCAACCGCATCCCAGGACGCCGCTGCGAGCGACAGCGAAAAGAGGCGGCGCCCCGGCTCGGATAAAAATGAAGAAAAGAAGGAAGTAGCTTAGAACGTAGTTGCATTTGAAAATCAAAAAGCCCCTTGACCGGGGCTTTTTGATTGAGGAGAGTTGAGCGGCGAAAAAATCTGTTAGGCGGCAGAGGAACTTGCCAGCAATTCACGAATCTTCAAACGGGCCTGAAACAGTCCTTGCCGGGACTCGGTTTCGGTGAGTCCCAATGTGCGGGCGATTCGGGCATGGTCGTATCCTTCCACATCGTGCATCAGGAACACCAGACGCTCGGTCGCAGGAAGCTGGACGACTGCCCTTTCCAGATCGACCCTGCGCGTGTTGCTCCGCACCTGTTCTTTGCGTTGCACCGCCTCACACTGGAGGGTCATGGAACCGATGGGCATCATCTCCCGGAGTTCAGAAACCAGGGTGCGATCAATGGTTTCCGCATCCGGCTTTGGCGATTTCGAGAAGGCCCGGCAAAAGACACTGGTCAGGACGTTCTCAGCCACCATCTCATTGTCTGTCATGTAAAAAGCCAATGAGAATACCCGTTGACGATGGCCTTCAAAAATATCTTTGTAGACGTCTACTGCTGCCTGTTTTACGTGCTGAATGATTGGGCTGAAAACCGCTAAATTCAGACTTTCGACACGGCTGGACATTCGTCTCTCTTGGGTGCTGTTTTGGGGATCCCGGCCTAATCTTCTATCGACCGGCAACTTTCATAGTGCAGTTAGTCCGCCAATCTTCAGTAAAGAGCTGGAATCCGGTTTCGGACTTTACAGGCGGCCCTGAGAATAAATTAATTATTCTTATTATATTCAATAACTTACGAGCGTTCCTCATAGTAAAATCGCAGCCGTTTCATAATAAGATTTAATGGATTTTTCATCCTCCAGGCTCCTCGACTTAGTACTGAAATTAAGAAAAAAACAGGCTAATGTGTGCATCGAAATACCACTTTTTCATATTCAGATACTCACATCGGTAGGTAACATCTACACAAAATATGGCAGCAGGAATCCTTTTTTCCCAGCGGAGTTGCATGGAGACCGAAATTTTTAGCCATCAGCTTGATTAGCCTCAGGGTGGGAAATTCAGAGTAACCACATTGCAACTGCCAAATCGAAATCAACGTGTAGAATGGGGATTCTCTCCACGAATCACATGGCCCCAGAGCGGATATTAGTTGTTGATGACGAAGAAGCGATACGAGAAATCGTTTCTTCCATGTTGAACAATGCCGGATTTGAAAGCAGGCAGGCTTCGTCCGGCACCGAGGCGTTGGACCTGATTAACTCCGGCGAGTCTTTCGAACTCATGCTTTCCGATCTCATGATGCCGGAGATGGACGGCATTACCTTGCTGGAAAAGGTAAAGCAGGTCCGTCCCGACATGCCTTCTATCATGGTCACGGCTGTTCATGATATCTCCGTGGCCCTGGGAGCGATCCGCAATGGCGCCTATGATTACCTGCTGAAGCCGTTCGAACGTGAACAGTTGCTGGCCATGGTGCGCCGTGCCCTGGAGCATCGCCGCCTGCGCATGGAGAACCAGGTCTATCAGGCGAACCTTGAATCGCTGGTTGCCGCCCGCACGGAACAACTGCGGCAGACCATGAGCGACCTGGAGCGTTCTTATGACATCACTCTGGAGGCGCTGGGAGACGCGCTGGACCTCAAGGACGCCGAGACCGAAGGACATTCAAAGCGGGTGACGGCATTCACCATTGCCATGGCGCGGGCCATGGGAATGTCCGCCGAGAGGATCAGGGTGATTGCCCGAGGGGCGTTTCTGCATGACATTGGAAAGATGGCGATCCCGGACGCTATCTTGCGCAAGCCCGGCGCGCTCAATGAAAGTGAGACCATGATCATGCGGGAGCATTGTTTCCGGGGCTATCAAATGCTCAGAAAGATTCCTTTCCTGTCGGAAGCCTCCGAGATCGTCTACTCCCACCAGGAGCACTTTAATGGCAGCGGATATCCGCGGGGTTTAAAGGGAGAAGAGATCCCGCTGGGGGCCCGGCTTTTCGCCGTGGCCGACACGCTCGATGCCATTACTTCGGACCGTCCTTATCGGGCGGCCCAAACGATTGCCGCCGCCCGCGAGGAGATTAAACGCCACTCCGGCACACAGTTCGACCCGCAGGTGGTTGATATATTCCTCAAAATGCCGGATTCAATCTGGGACGACCTGCGCAGGGAAATCAACTCCCATGCCCGCCGCTACACCTATACATCGTCGCTCACAGAGACGAAGTCCGGGAGCGGCAGCTACAATCGATAAGAAGGAATGCCTCATGGCTGTGCTTTCGGAAGCTGAAATTCAGTCCTCGCTGCAAAAGCTCTCAGGCTGGAAATATCGCGATAAGGCGATTCAGCGCGTCTATGAGTTCCCTGACTTTTCCCAGGCGATGAAGTTCGTGAACAAAGTTGCGGAAGCAGCCGAGCAGGCCAACCACCATCCAGATATAGATATCCGCTATAACAAAGTCACCATGTCACTGACCTCTCACGATTCCGGAGGGGTGACCAATCGTGATCTCAAGATGGCCGGCAGAATTGCGGAAATTGCAGGCCCCTGATCCGGACTACCGGACCGTGCCCAGGGTTTCGGCCACATGATTTAACGCCTGCTGAATGCGTTCAAGTTCGCGTTGCGCGGTCTCATTCCACATTTTCAGGCGCTCCGGGGCCTCCCAAACCTTTTCCCCAATGGTTTTGATCATGTTGCGGCCGGACCCCGAAAGCAGCAGTACGCCGACTCCGCCCAGAAGGACCCCAAGCCCGCCCAACCCCAATGCAGCCAGATTCTCATTCCGCTTTTCCATTCCCGATGTCGCCTCGAAGAACATAATTGTACTCTGAATATACGATGCAACTACCCTGATTTTGGTCGAATGAAAATTTATTGAATTCTAAAATTCCTGCCTCAAGGCCCGGCTTCGGAGGTTACCAAAGAAAGCTCCCCGGGGATGAAATCCGGGCCTCCTTGATGCAAGATAGCAATAATCAGGGACGACCAGGAGGGCAGGATGAGGGCCAGAGGTACAAAGTCCGCGAAACCCAAAACCGTGTTTATTCAATTAACCGATAAAGGCGCGGCCTCCCCTCATCTGGCGCAGGTAAGCAAAGACGATCAGATCATATGGCAATCCCGAGGTGGGGACATACAGATCGTGTTTCCGGAAGAGCACCCCTTCGATCCCTCGCATGGTAACGGCTGCATCGTAAAGGAAAATTCCCAAACCCCTCCTTACCCTGTTGCCGCCTCCAAAGGGAAATATAAGTACAATGTCATCACATCCAAGGGGACTTTCGAACCGGGAATTGTGGTAAAGAATTCTCCGCGAGCGTAGTGATTCCGCAGGGTCGCTGACCGGCGGGCCTATCGCATATCCGGCTCGGGCGTCATTTTAGGCTTTTCTAGTCGTCCGTCATGCTGGTCAACCGGCACCAGTTCGGAATTGGAGGATTGCGTATCCACATGTTTCTCCTCCAATTGGAGTGGGCGCTGGAGCACCATCTCGACGCTGCTTCCCTGCGGGATCACAAGATCGTCTCCGCGCGTCAATAGCACCTCCGCCAATCCGATCCCACCGCCAAGAATTCCACCCACGGCGGCCCCTTTGAGCCCGCGGCTCAGTCCGCCGATCAGCGCCCCGGTCCCGGACGTGCTGGCGATGGTCCCGGCGTCTCTTCCCTTTTGGCCTCCCGCCTCCACCGTGCCCTCTTTTCCCTTTACCTTTCCATTGTCGCTCCCGGGAACATCATTCACTGCTCCTGGCACCGCCACCGTATAGCCGCTGGGAAAGATCAGGGTGGTGAAATGAAAAAGGATCTGTGCCCTTCCCTTGACCCGTCCCGGACGCTGGATATGGTCGATCACCCCTTGAACGTATGTTCCCGGAGGGATCACGCTGCGATTGTTCTGCGTTACCGGAAAGCTGGTTTCGAGATAGACCCCGTCGCCTGTTCGCGCGGTCCTGGTGTTAATGCCACTTTTAAGCGACATCAGCAACTTGGTGCCGGCCGGAACAGTAACCATGGTGCTGGCCTGCTGAGTGGCCCCCTGCGGAGCGCTCACGCCGGATGGGTCCTGCTCACCGGCACACAGCAGCGAGGAAAACAAAATGATTATTATGAAGGCGCGCATTGGGACCTCCGCCCGATATTGTGTCACAAATTTTTGCAGGGCTTCTTACTTATT
>CAYTQA010000070.1:0-11415 GCA_964439495.1 uncultured Terriglobales bacterium
GCCAGATATTGCGCGGCAAAGGCCTCATTCACCTCGATCAGGTCCATGTCTTCCAGCTTCAATCCGGATTTCCTGAGCGCCTCGCGGGTCGCGGGCACCGGACCGCTGCCCATAATCGTGGGGTCCACGCCGACGATCCCCCAGGAGACGATGCGCCCAAGCGGCTTTTTGCCGCGCTTCTCGGCCTCGCTCAAGGGCATCAGCACCACAGCCGCGCCGCCATCAACAATCCCACTCGCGTTTCCGGCGGTCACGCTGCCGCTCTTCCCGAAGGCCGGCTTCAGCTTTGCCAGACCTTCCATCGTGGTCTCCGGACGCATGTGGTCGTCCTGCGCGAACATCTCGCCCGTGGGCTCGCCTTTCCGGTTCCTGAGCGCGACCGGCGCCAGCTCGGCCTGAAGCTTTCCGGATTTATAGGCCTCATCGGCGCATTTTTGCGAGCGCAGGGCGAACTCATCCTGCTGTTCGCGGGTGATGCCCTGCTGCTCGGCGTAACGCTCCGCCGTTTGCGCCATATAGAGATTGCAGTGGGTATCGAGCAGCGCGACCATCAGTGAATCTTCCATCTTGCCCTCGCCCAGGCCAAAGCCCCAGCGCGCGCCGCGAATCACATGTGGGGCCTGCGACATCGATTCCATCCCCCCGCCAGCGCGATCTTCGATTCGCCCAACTGGATCATCTGCGCCGCAGTCACGATCGCCTGCATTCCGGAGCCGCACAATCGGTTCACCGTCAGCGCGGGGACCTCCTGCGGGATGCCCGCTTTGAGCGCCACATGGCGCGCCCCATAGAGCGCGTCGCCGGAGGTCTGCTGCGCGTTCCCGAAGACGACGTGGTCAATCTCTTTTGCGTCCACCGAGCCGCGGCCCATCGCCTCTTTGCCGGCCACCGCGCCCAGGTCCATGGCGGTAAAATCGCGCAGCTTGCCGCAATAGCGCCCCATAGGGGTGCGCGCCCCACTTACGATGGCAATATCCTGAGGTTTAAGCATGAGGTTCCCTGTGTGATGCAGTGGGGTGGAGCAAAGTTACAAGTCTACAGCCGGGGCATGGCAGGGGCAAGATGCGGGATATCGAGGTGGCTCAAGTGGATGATGTTTTGGCCGCCTCAGCCCTGCTCTTTGCCAGTACTCCATTAATGATGGTGGTGAGCTGTTCGCCCTGGATGGGATGGATGAGAAATTCCTGCGCTCCGAAATATCGCGCCCATTCCTTGCCGGCGGAGGGATCGTAGGTATTCGATAAGAAGACGATCGGGATTTTTGCGGTCGCCGGATTGGCCTTCAGCCGCTGGCAGACCTCGAAGCCGTTTACATCCGGCAAATTCACATCGAGGACGATCAGGTCCGGCATCTGCTCCGCTCTCTTCAGGCTTTCGTTCCCGGTGCTGGCCTCCAGTACCTTGAATCCGGCGCCCTGCAGAAAGCGAATGATCGCATAGAGGTGGGCCTGATTATCATCCACCACAAGAATCGTTGCTGACCCAATGGCTTTCAAAGTAGTGGAATTTTAACCTAACTTTGAGGTGATATGCAAAGCGGATCTCCTGCCCGGCTGCGTTTAAAACATCCGGTCTCCGCGGTAGATCAGCCGGCCTTCGACCAGCCGGGCCTCGGCCATCAGCGTATGCGGACGCGGCGCCTTCCTGTCCATGATATGCAGCACCTCGTGGCCGTTGGCGGTCAGATAGTCGGAGACCATCATGCGATGGCAGCGGAAGTAGAGCGCCTCCGCGCACATGATGGCCACGCGCCTTTGCGCCGCCTCATGCAGGAGCGCATCAATGGCCTGCTGAAATTGCGGCGTCAGCATGTAGTCGGCGTAGTTGCGGAAGGAATCATTGCGCAGCGCGATGTTGGGCGAGTCTTGGAGGATTTTGTTGCGCCTGCCGCCGAGCTCCTTCATCCAGAGGTATTCGATGCCTTCTTCTTGCAGGCTTTTTTGCAGGTCCTCACGGTTAAAGTGCGGCAAGCGGCGCGACATGGGAAAGGAGCGGATGTCCACCAGCATGCGGACGTCATGCGCCTTCAGCAGCGCAATGAACTCTTCAATGGATCGCGTGGAATGACCGATGGTATGGATGGTCATGGCGCGTTACGCGCGGGCGGCGATGGCCTTCAGCGCATCGAGCACAAGCGCGTCCTGCGCCGGGAAGACCGTCCGCAGGTCGAGCAGCACCCGCTCCTCCTCTACACGCACGATGATGGGCGGGTCCTGCTCACGCAAGGCCCGCTGCAACTCCGCAGCACTCAACTTCAGCGAGCGCAGGGCCAGAAGATGCGTGGGCAGAGCAGCCGTGGGGGCGGTACCGCCGCCGATGATGGACTCGCCGGGTAGCACCTCGGCCTCCAATCCTGTGTCCCGCGAAATCTCAGCGGCCATCTTCGCTGCCCGCTCCTGAATTGCAGCCGCAGGGATGCGCATCAACCGCAGGGCCGGAATTTCGTCATAATCCTGGCGCAGATAGGCGAGCAGTGTGGCTTCAAGCGCGGCGTAGGTGAACTTATCCACGCGCAGGGCGCGAAAGAGCGGGTTGGAGCGGATGCGCGCGACCAGGTCCTTGCGTCCGGTGATGAGTCCCGCCTGGGGACCGCCCAGCAGCTTGTCGCCGCTGTAAGTGAGCACATCGGCCCCGGCCTTCAGGCTCTCACGGACCCCGGGCTCATTATGGATGCCGACTTCACGCAGATCGAAGAGCGCGCCATTGCCCAGGTCTTCCATGAGCGGGAGGTTGTGGCGGCGGCCCAGAGCGGCCAGCTCTTCAAGACCCGGCTGTTCGGTAAATCCGACGATGGCGAAATTTGAGCGATGGACCCGCAGGACCGCCCGCGTGCGCTCGTTGACTGCGCGCTCATAATCTCCAATGCGGGTGCGATTGGTTGTGCCCACCTCGCGCAGCACCGCGCCGGATTTCGCCATGATCTCAGGCACGCGAAACGAACCGCCGATCTCCACCAGCTCTCCGCGCGAAACGATGACCTCTCCGCCTTCCGCCAGCGTATTCAGGGCCAGCATCACAGCGGCGGCGCAGTTGTTTACCACCACCGTGGCGATCTCATGGCCGCCGGAAGCGTGGCTTCCCAGCAGCCGCTCCAGAAGCCGCTGCACATGGACGTCGCGTTTGCCCCGCTCGCCGGTCGTGAGATCGAGTTCCAGGTTGGAGTACCCGCATGAGACTTGACGCATGTGCGCCAGCGCCGCCGGGGAAACCGGCGCGCGTCCCAGATTGGTATGAAGAATCACGCCAGTTGCGTTGATGACCGGCCGCAGGGAAAAATCGAAGGACTGCCGAAGCTCCAGCGCGATGGCTGCGGCCAGACCAGCGAGCTCCCGCTTCAGGCCTTTTGAATCCAGGCGCTCTTCGGCAATCTCCCTGCGCAACCGGTCGAGCACCAGGCGCGCCGCATCGGTGACGGCATGAACACCTTGTTGCGCGATGCTCTCCCGCAGGGCAGGAGAATGCAGCAGCTCACCCACCGAAGGCAGTTCACGATAAAGTTCGGCCTGGATTTTCGAAGCCATTTCTAACTTTACTTTTCTACCTTATTTCATCGGCCAGCGCGGCGAACGCAATGGCAGGAGAATAGCCAGGACTGGCACTGATGCAACGCAATAGTAGCATGTCATCTTTTATGCGGGGATTGCGCGCGATACTCTCCAGGCGGAGACGCAATGGGACAAAAGCACTTCAACTCCGAAGCGGATAGCCTTACCGGGAAGAACGCTTTGGAGATTTCTTCGTGGTTACCGCGTCGAGGCATGTATGGGCATGCTCAGCGATTTGCAGCATGGAACCCGACCTGCTGGCCCCCACCATATTCCCGCAGCACAGGCATCTGGAGATGGTGAGATTGAGATTCAGAGTAGTCTGAATCCGCACAAATTGAAAATCTGGGAGTTGCCGGGCAAAGCTGGGGGTCATTCGCAAATCATGCCATGTCTCTACAAAAGACGGTACGCCAATTTACGCCAAATTATTACGAAACGATTTAATTCGAAAAATTTTTCGGTGGAAGCGTATCCGGAAACCGCAGCGCAAAGAAGAAAACCCGCCATGAGCGGGTTTTCTGTAAGACAAATTGCGTAATCACAACGATAAGGAATTAAGCGTTTGCGCCCTCTACCGGCTCGACCAGCACAAAGCGCCCCATGGGACCTTTATTCACGAACTTGACCACGCCGGTCACCTTGGCAAAAAGCGTATCGTCCTTGCCGCGACCCACATTCAATCCGGGCTTCAAACGCGTACCACGCTGACGCACGATGATGGAACCGCCGGAGACGAGCTGTCCTCCGAAGGCCTTTACGCCAAGCCGCTGCGCATTAGAATCGCGCCCATTTTTGGAGCTTCCTAAACCTTTTTTATGTGCCATAAACCTTTACCTCAAGGGGCCGCGCCCCCGTGATTTTTTGCTCTGAATCTGTTTGTTTTGGGGCCGCAGCCCTGTTCCCGAGCTACTTTTTCTTGCTGCTCGATTTCTTCTTTGCCGCGCTCTTTTTGGCGGCCGCTTTGGCGCCACCCTTGGCCGCGGCGCTACGCTTGCCGGCGCGAGCAGCACTCGCCTGCTGCGACCGTTTCGCTTTCTGAGCGCGCGGCCCCGTCCTTGGGGCCTCCGCTTCGGGCTGCTTCTTCTCTTTCGCTTCCTTCTTTGGCAGAGCAGACGCCTTGAAGCTTTGACCGTCAAAGGCAATCTCATTGATGCGCACTGCGGTGAATTCCTGGCGATGGCCTTGCAGCTTCTTGTATTGTTTCTTGCGCTTGAAGTGAAACACCAGGACCTTGTCGCCGCGTCCCTCTTCGAGCACAGTGCCAACAACACGCGCGCCGCTCTCCGGCTTTGCGACTTTACCCGCCTCGCCCGAGACAGCGAGGACATCGGTAAATTCAATATTGCCGTTCTCAGCCGGCGTTTTTTCGATCTTGATTACGTCTCCGGGCGCGACGCGATACTGCTTTCCCCCGGCGCGGATTACCGCGTACATAGGCAATTCCTTTTAGTTGCAGGTATTTACGCTTGCTATTCCTAATCTTTTTCCGGCTCGCAGCGCGGATTCAGCCAAGACACGAGCAGGCATCCCAGATCGGGTCAAGTAGAACAGACAAACCATGTAATTCTAGCGTGTTCAGCAGGATAGGGTCAAATCCAGGCTGACCTGAAAAACAAAAAAATGGCGGGACCCTTTTGAGGTCCCGCCGAGTTGGGGTGGGTGGGTGAACTTACTTGTTGTCCGTGTGATTTGCGTCGAAGGCCACAATGCCGTCATACATGGTCAGAGCGATCATGGAGTCGTTTGTGGGCACAACGTTGTGGACGGGGAAGCCCACATCGTTCATTGGGCGCCACTTGCGTCCATCCGTGCTGGCATAGACCGCGCTGGAGGAATCGGCGATCAGGAGCATTTGTCCGGAGCGCTGATCGTAGTGCAGAGCGGTGATTTTGCCCTTCGGCATATCGTTGCTGTAGACCTGCTCCCATCCGCCGGAAGTCTTCTCGCGGAAGAGCCCCTGCGGCGAAGCGACCCAGATCTGGCCGTCTCTGTCGAAGGCCAGGCTGCTGATCAGCGAAACCGACGGGCCCTGCATCCATGCCCAGGTGCGTCCGTTATCGTGCGAGGTCAGCAAGGAGCGGTAGGTCGCGGCGGCGATACGGCTGCCATTGGAGCGGACCACGGTAAAGGGGTCCTTGTTGGAGCTGCGCTGGATCTGCCAGGTAAGGCCGTTGTCGTGGGAATAATACATTCCGGTCGAGGTCGGCACGAACCATTCCCTGCCTCTGATCTGCAGGTCGGCCACATGCGGCTTGACCGCGCCAGTCATCTTCATGCTCGTCCAGATCCTGGTTGCGGGATTCAGACGGAAGAGTCCGGCGTTGGTCCCGGCGACTAATGCGCCGTTCTGGTCCTGGGCGAGGGCAAACACGTCATTGCCGTTCAGGCCCTTGCTCATCTGTGACCAGTGCGCGCCCGCATCTTTCGATGTGAAGACGCCGCCGAATTCCTTGTCATTGACCAGGCCAGCGTAGAAGACCTGCGGATTGTTTTTGTCCACCAGAAGCGCGCGCACTTCGCGATGGGTAAAGCCGTTGTTGGAGGCCATGAAGGAGGTGGCCGCATCGTTGCTCAGGAGAACGCCGCTGCGGTCGGTGGCAAGCAGAACGTGCTTGGAATCGCGCGGATCGATCATCACGTCATTCACGATGATGTTCGCGGCGGTCACGCGCTTCCAGGTCGTGCCCAGGTCGGTTGTCTTCCAAAGACCTTCAGTGGTGCCGGCGTAGACGATGGATTCGCTGTTCGGGTCCTGCTTCAGAACACGGGTGCGGCGAGCCGAGAACGGGATGCCCTGAATTTTGTGAAAGAGTTCACCGGCGCTGGTGCTCTTGTAGATTCCCGAGCAGGCGCTGGCAAATACGACCGAGGGCTGCTGAGGATCGACGATGATGGAGAAAACGTCGGAGTCATCGATCATGCCATTCTTGATCTGGTGCCAGTTCTGCCCGCCATCATTGGTCTTCCAGGCGAGGTGCCAGGTGCCGGCGTAGATCACGTCAGGGTTCTTGGGATCGATGGCCAGGGATTCGATGTCCTTAATGTCCTTGTGGCCTTCCGGGGAAATGCGCTGCCAGCTCTCGCCGCCGTTCTTGCTGCGGAACACGCCATCCAGCGCGCCGGCAACCAGCACCTTCGAATCCGAAGGAGACATTGCCAGGGAGCGGATGGACTTGCCCTTCATTCCGTTCAAGGACGTCCAGCTTTTTCCACCGTTGCGCGAGCGAAAAAGCTCGCCCACTTCATTCCGTTCCGCGCTCCACGCGGAAACGTAAATGGTGTGAGAATCGTTGGGGTCAAAAACAATATGGTCGAGCACGTAGTCAGCGCCTTCCCCGATATGGGCAAAACGTTCCCACGAGCTGCCATTGTCATTGGACACGAATATCTGTCCTGAGCTGGTGCCCAGCAGAATGCGGTCCGGGTTGTGCGGATCATAGGTCAATGAGCGCACATCGCCACCATCTGGGCCGATGATCTGTGGCTGATTGGCGCTGAACGAATAGACGGCAGCGCACATTACCAGCGCCAGCATCCAACTGAAACTTTTCAAAAATCGAGAGTGCATATTCAGTATTCCTCCCCCTGAAAGCCTGAGAATCTTTGCATTCAAAGCGTGGTTAAAGGTGCCATCTAGGAAGAAATCGGAAAAGATGACGAAAGCCAGTGCACCTGGGTCATGAGGGAGGGGCCTTAGTTACTTTTTCATGCATGTGGCTGGAAATAAGCAGCTTACAGGGTCAAGCCAATCTAAGGCCGGGGAATGCGGGAGAATGGAAGGCATTTCTTGGAGCTCTGAATATAATAGTTAAACCGCGAAGCCATCAGGAACGTCCAATGGTTTTACGTCTATCATTCATCGGCCATGAAATCGCGCAGCTTCAAATTGTGGGATAGATCCCGTGCAGTCCTTCTTCTGACTTATTCAGCGGGAATTGTTTTTCCTTTTGTTGCGCTCGCATTTCATCACGTGATTCGCACGCTGGGCGTGTTGAAGATGACGACACCGCCCTTCATCGCCGCAGTAGTGATCAGCGCCTGGATCGGAGAATTCGAGGTGGGGCTGCTGGCGACGGCGGTGAGCATCGCGCTCATCGAATTTTTCCTGCTGCCTCCTTACAATTCATTTGCCGCTTCGCGGGCCGACCTGGCCGCGCTGATCGTCTTTGCGGTAGTCTCCGTCTTCCTGAGCTGGCTTACTTCGGCGCTGATCCGGGAACGCCGCAAGCTTTCCCGCGAGTTGGAGCGCAGATTGAGGGAGCAGGAAGAGCGAGCAAAACTTGAGCAGGAGATGCGCCTGCTGCTTGAATCCACCTCCGGTGGAATTTATGGGGTGGATACGGAAGGGCGCTGCACGTTCGTCAATGCAGCCGCGACCGAGATGCTGGGATACTCCGCTTCCGAGATGCTGGGCAAGGAAGTACACAAGCTGATTCATCATAGTCATTCCAACGGAGACCCGTATCCTGTTGAAGAATGCAGGATCTACTCCAGCTTTCGAAAGGCGCAGAAGTTTCGCCTGGACGATGAAGTCCTGTGGAGGAAAGACGGCAGCTCGTTTCCGGTGGAGTTCTCCAGCAGCCCTATTATTTCCAATGGCATCATCAAAGGCGCCGTAATCACCTTCACCGACATCACCGCGCGCCTGAAAGCGGAAGAAGCGCTGCGCCAGAATGAGCAGCGCCTCAGGATGGCCTTGACCACTGGCCGCCTCGGTTCCTGGGTGATCGATTTGGTTAGCAGTCAATTGCAGTGCTCCGATATCTGCAAGGCCTGCTTTGGACGTTCGGCCAGCGAACCTTTTTCCCATGATGACTTCTTTGAAGCGATCCATCCCGACCATCGCAAGCGGGTGCGGGCCCTGATGGAGCAGGCGATCCTGCAAAAGAGCGAATATGAAGCGGAATATCGCGTCACATGGCCGGACGGTTCCTCCCACTGGGTCCTCGCGCGCGGCCGTTGCACCTACGACTCCGAAGCGAAACCCATCCGCATGGACGGGGTCACGCTCGACACCACCGAAACCAAGCGGGCGGAAGAGCTGCTGCGCCGCACGGAGAAGCTTTCCGCGGCGGGAAGGTTTGCGGCCACCATAGCCCACGAAGTGAACAATCCGCTCGCCGCCATTACTAACCTGCTGTATCTGATCGGTACGGATTCTTCCCTGAACGAAGATACGCGCAGCTATGTGGCCATCGCGGAGGAGGAGCTGGCGCGCGTTGCCCATATCACCAAGCAGACACTCGCCTTCTATAAGGATGAGACCAGGCGCGGGCTCGTCTTTCTGCCGGAACTGCTCGATGACGTGCTTACCCTGCATAAAAATAAGATGTTCGCGAATGGCATACATATAGAACGTGACTATAAGGATGGCGTGCCGGTGATTGGACTCAAGGGAGAACTCCGGCAGATTTTTTCCAACCTGATTTCCAATGCCATTGATGCGATGCCCCACGGCGGCACTCTTGGTCTGCGGCTCGTACCCGTCCCTGGTCAGGAGGAAGGCAAGCCGCAGGGGCTGAGGATCGAGATACGCGATACCGGTGCAGGCATCTCTCCGGCAAACCTGGAGAGGATTTTCGAGCCTTTCTTCACCACCAAACAGGATGTTGGGACCGGGCTGGGGCTCTGGATCACGCAGGAACTGATCCAGAAACATGGAGGCAGAATCAAGGTCGAGAGCAAAACCGGCGAGAACCACGGCAGTTGCTTTTCAATCCTGCTGCCCGTAAAGCCGGCAGCGGAAGCAGCCTCCGTGTCCTATAAAGATGTCCAGGCCGCGAACGATCGGGTATCGCGCATTGAAAGCAGCGGGCCGGAGCAAGCCCAGACGCAGCATCCGAATTAACGGCGAAGCCGCATCGCTGTTACCGCTATTCCAGAAATGCCACAGACTGAATGCCGCTGATCTCAAAGCGCTTTCGGCAGCGCAGATTTTTGCAGGCGATCAGGTCGTCCTTGCGCACCATGTAGGATTTTGCCTTGGCCCATTTGGCGCGGTCCCGTTCGTCGGCGCGGGGCGGGAGCTGGCGCTTCTTGGTGCGCACCAGCCATGAAATCTCGTAATCCGCAGCCTGGTGGCAATGAGGACAATTCAGGTTATGGGTCTTCTTCTGCTCCCGCTCGTCGTAAAGCTCGCGCTCGTCCATGATCGGCCCTGCCTCTGTAAACCATAACGATTATGGCACAGAGCGTTCTCGCGCAAATCTCCGCCGATGCAATTTTGCGCGAAGGGGTAGCATTGCAGGGAGGACTGTCACGATGCCATCCAAAAGAAAGAAAGTAAAACGCTTCAGCGCGACCAAGGCGGTAAAAGCCATCGCGCGGGAGAGGATTGGTTCTCCTCCTGCCACGCGGAAAGAGGAGAACCCGAAGAAGCAAGACAGGCCGAAGCACAAGCCTGGTCTTAGCGAACTGCTCGACTCCGGGGACCGGGATTTATAAGCCTGCGCAAAGCAGCGCTGCGAATCCTGGTCCCAGGCCAATCTTATTGCAGGGCTTTTTCAATGGCAGCGGCAGCCAAAGGGGCCATGATTTCGTATCCTTTTTCATTGGGATGCAAGCCGTCCTTGGAAAGCTCGCGTTTAAACATGCCGTGCTCATCGAGCAGATGGCTGTAGTAATCCAGATAAATGCACCCGGTTTGCAGACAGTACTGCTTCAGCCATCCGTTCAATGCCAGGATTTTCTCCGGCGGCCGCTGCCTGGATTGGTTCACGCCGTAATCGTTGATCGGGGTCACCGAGGCGAAGACCACTTTGATCCCATTGGCCCGGGCAAGGTCGGCCAGCGATGCATAATTGTCTTCGATCATTTCCACCGTGGAGGGCCCGGTGTTTCCCGCCAGATCGTTCGTCCCCGCCAGCACCAGCACGACCCGCGGCTTTAGCGCAATCACGTCCGGACGCATGCGAATCAGGAGTTGCGGCGTGGTCTGGGCGCTGATTCCGCGGTTGACATACGGCCGCCCCGGAAAATAGCGCGAGAGGTCCCATCCCTGGGTAATCGAATCGCCCAGAAAGACCACCCTATCTCTTACCGCCCCGGCATTGATCAAACGCAGGTCATCGTCATGAAAGCGCTCCAGAAAGGGCCAATGATCGATGCAATCTTCATCCTGCAACATTCTGGCATTCATGTCCGTATTTTGAGGACGGCGGGCGATGAGGGCGGCCAGGCAGGGATTTCGCTGGGGCTGGTCCGCCGTTTGGGCCGGGGAATTTCTGATCGCGCCCTGCGCTGGAGGGTTGGTGGCCGGAGAATTGGTGGCGGGCGCAGCCGGGAGGGCCTGCGCAGCCGCGCCTTTCACCATCCCTGGCTGGGCCAGGAGGAATGATGAGCACAGCAGGAGCAATGTGAATCGCATTCGATCTTCTCCTTTAAGAAAGTGGGATCAGTTCAAAACTTCCAAATGATACACGGCAGAAAGGCGCGCAAAAAGCCAAGGCTCCCCCGTTTATGGCCAAATAACCATCTGGATTGCGCATCTTGGCGTTTGTACCGGTCCGGCTTCTTGCAATACCCTCGAATTCTGAAGAGTTGAGCGGTCTAGCTTACCTTAGCCACTAACCTTCCAGGGCAGATAATTCCGGGGTCGAAAACGAGCCTCCATGGCTTCTATAGTTCTGTGCGTCGGCTTGAATCGCAGCCTCATGAACCTGAGGGTTGCGGTGTTCAAGGAAGCTGGTTATAACGTAATTGAAGGACATAAAGCAGAAGAGGCGCTGCGCCTCTTTCGGTCCACCGACGTGGATCTGGCCGTTTTGTGTCATTCCATTCCGATTGCACAGCGGCGCGGAATGGCAACGCAGAAGAAACATTCCAAGCCCATGACGCCGGTCCTCGTCCTGCAACAGGGCTTCGAGTC
>CAYTQA010000071.1:0-11414 GCA_964439495.1 uncultured Terriglobales bacterium
CCCCCGGCCCGGCGGGGCCGGCGGGAGAGAGGGGTGAAGCGCAGCGGCCTGATCGAAGCCTCGGAGATACTGAAGGACGTGGATGGAATCTCATTCAACTACTTTGACGAGAGCGACGTGGTCCGTCATCATCTGGTGCAGCGGATTATCCATGCCTATGACCAGCACGGAAAACGCCAGAGCGAGCAGCTATCGCTATCGCTGGAGTCGCGCAACGCCGACCCGCAATTGATCGGCGAGAAAGTCGCGCAACGCCAGGCCCCGGTACTTGAGCAGTAAGGGACATGAGAATGCTTATGCATTCTGAGCAAAATTAAACGTACAATACTGTGGGAGGGCTTCACGCCCTCCCCTTTTGTTTTATTACCGTGATTCGAATGGAAGAACAATCAGAGGAACTTTCGGTGGGAGCGCTCACCACATTCCTGCGCCGCGCGCAGCGCAGTGTGGGCCTCTCCGGCAGGATCGACGTGCTCATCACCGCCAATGAGCACATGCGCCGGCTGAACCGCCGCTTTCGCCGCAAGGACCGGCCCACCGATGTCCTCTCCTTTCCTTCCAGCGCCGAGGCCCGGACGCCGGAAAAATATGCGGGCGACCTGGCCATCTCGCTGGAGATCGCGCAGTCCAATGCCCGGCAGATGGGACATTCGGTGCAGGATGAAATCAAAATCCTTCTTCTGCATGGCGTGCTGCATCTGGCCGGCTACGATCACGAATCGGACGATGGGGAAATGGCTGCGCTTGAAGAGACAATGCGCGCCCGGCTGCGGCTTCCCAGCACGCTGATTGCTCGCGCTCATGGCCAGAATGGAAGCGGCGCAAAGACGCTCCCCTCCGGGCCCCGGCGAAATTCAAAGTCTTCCGTTTCCTCGCGTGGAGGGCGGAAATGAGCTCCCTGCTTTCCATTCTGGTCTTGGTGCTGGCGGTTCTTTTATCGCTGGTCTCCTACGTGGAGCGCGTGTATGCGGAGATGGGCAAATTTCTCTCGCGTGAATTTGAGGAGAATATTGAGGTCTTCGAGCAGCGTGTCGAGCCGAAACTTGGATGCAGCCGGAACCGCGCTTCGCTCTCGATGTCGGTGCTAAGCCAGCTCTTTACCGCCGCGATTGCGCTTCTCCTGGGCTTCATGATCTTCGGCGACGGCCGATGGAGCCTGACCGAGTGGCTCGAGGCCTCCATCCTGATTATCTTTCTTGTCCTGATCTTTAACCGGCTGCTCCCGCATCTGTTCTTCGCCCTTACCAGGGGAGAGTGGCTGGTGCATTGGGCGATGCCGCTGCGATTGCTGATCTATCTGGCGATGCCGATCACCGTTATTCTGGGCTTTTGCCTTTCCATCGTGGCCCTGACGGAAGAGCCGCAGCCGGAGCAGCGCGAAGACACCTCCGAGGCCGTGGAGGCCCTGATCGAAGCCGGAGAAGAAGAAGGTATCCTGGAAGAGAGCGATCGGGAGCTGATCCAGTCGGTCGTGGAGTTTGGCGACAAGATCGTGCGGGAAGTCATGACCGCCCGCCCGGCGATCTTCGCCGTCCCGCTTGAGACCACCATCGAACAGTTCACCGAAATGCTGCGTGAAAAGCCGTACTCCCGCGTGCCCGTATATGAAAAGGACATCGATCACATCCGCGGCATCCTGCTTACGCACGATGTTCTGCAGATCACGGACATCGATGCGCGTACCCAGACGGTCAAGAACCTGATGCGCCCCGCCTACTTCGTGCCGGAGACCAAGAAGGTGAATCATCTGCTGCGCGAGATGCAGAAGGAAAAAATCAATATGGCGATCGTGATCGATGAATACGGCGGCACCGCCGGGGTGGTCACGATTGAAGACCTTCTGGAAGAGATTGTGGGAGAGATCGGGGACGAGCATGAGGCCCAATCCGATGTGGTGCGGGAAAGTGAAAATTCCTATGTTCTCTCCGGCAGCGCCGATCTTGACCGCCTCGATGAGCTCTTCGGTTTCCGTCCGGAGGGCGTGGATGCCACCACAGTTGCGGGCTTCGTCAGCGAATTGGCCGGCCATATTCCGCAGACTGGAGAAGTGATCGTGCATCACAATCTTCGCTTCGAAATTCTGGACTCCACGGACCGGCGCGTCGAGCGGCTGCGCGTCAGCCTTGTTTCGCCTCTTCACCCTGAAGTCCCGGCAGGAAACCAGGTCAAGGGTGGTTCCTGGGAGCGGGGAGCGTAATGGCGTTCCGCTCCGGTTTCGTCTCCATCATTGGCCGGCCAAATGCCGGCAAATCGACGCTGCTGAACGCGCTGGTCGGTGAAAAGGTCGCGATCGTCACTCATAAGCCGCAGACCACACGCAATCGAATTCAGGGGATCGTGAATGTAAAAAGCGGCAAGGGGAAGCCGGCGGGTCAGATCGTCTTCGTCGATACTCCGGGGATCCATAAGCCTGATACTTCCCTGAGCAAACGCATGATGCGGGAGGTCTACGATGCCCTCGAAAGCCGCGACCTGGTGTTGCTGATTGTGGATGTCACGCAAAAATTTGGCAGCGGAGACGAGTTCGCCCTGGAGATTCTGAAGAAAGTGGATGCCCCGGTTTTTCTGCTGCTCAACAAAATCGATCTGATTGAAAAGCAGAAGCTGCTGGGCATCATCGCGGAATACAGCAAGCTCTACAACTTTAAGGAAATCGTGCCCATCTCCGCGTCCAAAAAAAATGGATTAGACCGCCTGCTGGAGGCGGTGGTAAGCATGCTGCCGGTGGCCCCACCCTATTATCCCGAGGACCAGATCACCGATCAGCCTGAACGTTTTCTGGTTTCGGAGATCATTCGAGAGAAAGTGCTGACCTCTGCCGGACAGGAGGTCCCATACGCGACCGCAGTGATTGTGGACCAATTTGAAGAGAAAACGAATCTTACTCGCATTGCCGCCACCATCTATTGCGAGCGGACAGGGCAGAAGGCCATCCTGATCGGCAAGGGCGGGGCCATGCTTAAAAAAATCGGCACGGCCTCCCGCTTCGAAATCGAAAAGATGCTGGGCACGAAGGTGTTTCTGGAGTTGTTCGTGAAAGTCCAGGAGAACTGGCGGGAATCGGGCGCCTTTCTCGACGATCTCGATTGGCGCAAGCGGTTGCAGGACCTGGCGGCGAGGCAGGCGCTGGACCTGAAATAAATCCCGCCACGCAGCGGGGAAGAGCATGGCTTTAGCGTGGGTTAAGATTCATATAGAACGCGGCTTCACAGGTTGCGAAAAATCAAAACCATTCTTTATTAGGCGCTCCGCCCCAAAAGCTGGGGCTGCGCGCCAGCCTTCGGCAGAGAGGGAAAAGATTTTGTTTTCAATGCTATTAACGCGGACTGAAGTCCGCTTGGCAGGACTAAAAGTCATGCCCTGATACAAATCTTGCTGCGCGAAGTGCATTTTTCCGCAACCTGTTCAGCCACGGCTAAACCCTACTCTTTGACTGAAATCCCCAACGATTTCATCTTGCGATACAGATGGCTGCGTTCCAGGCCCAGCACCTCAGCCGTGCGGCTGACATTGCCATGATTCTCATCCAGCTTCTTCAATATGTAATCGCGTTCATAGGCGGAGCGCGCCTGATGCAGCGTTGAATACTCCGGCGCACTTTTGCGCGTTCCTTCGCGATAGACCAGCGGTGGCAGGTGCTTGCGGTCGAGCTTGGAGACGCTGGGATTCATGATGACCATGCGCTCGATTACATTGCGCAGTTCCCGCACATTGCCCGGCCAGGAGTAGCGCATCAGGGTCTCGACCGCATCGTCGGTGATCTCGCGCGGGCGGCGTCCATATTCGGAAGAAAACTCTTTCAGAAAGTGGCGCGCCAGCAGCGGGATGTCTTCGCGCCGTTCCCGCAGAGCAGGCACGGAAAAAGGAATCACGTTTAAGCGGTAAAACAAATCTTCCCGAAAATTCCCGGTGGAGATCTCATCTTCCAGGTTCTTGTTTGTCGCCGCAATCAGCCGCACATCCACCGTGATCGGGTCGCCCGCTCCAATGGGGCTGAAGCGCTGCTCGTCCAGGGTGCGCAGGACCTTGGCCTGGGTCTTCAGGCTCATATCGCCAACTTCGTCGAGGAAGAGCGTGCCTCCATCCGCCTTTTCGAAGATCCCGATCTTCTCGGCGCCCCCGGAGAAGGCCCCATTGCGATAGCCAAAAAGTTCAGCCTCAATAAAATCCTCGGGAATGGCGGCGCAGTTCAGCTCCAGGAAGAGCTTTTCTTTTCGCAGGCTGCGGGCGTGGATGGCGCGTGAAACCAGCTCTTTTCCCGTGCCGGACTCTCCGAAGATCAAGACCCTGCCGTTGGTGGGGGCCATCAACGCAATCTGCTGGCGGAGCGCCTTCATCGGGATGCTTTCTCCCACGATCTCGCTGCGGGTATGCAATTGCCGCTTGTATTCGCGGTTCTCGTCGCGCAGCCGCTTCGACTCCAGCGCATTCTTGATCAGGATGAGGATGCGTTCCGCGGAGAGCGGCTTCTCCACAAAGTCGAAGGCGCCCAGTTTAGTGGCGCGGACCGCCGTCTCGATGGTCGCGTGTCCGGAGATCATGATGATCTCGGGAGGGTTTTCATGTTCGCGCAGCTTTTCAAGGACCGCCATGCCATCGATGCCGGGCAGCCATATGTCCAGCAGGACCACATCGTAGGAGCGGCTGTGGACGGCGCTCAGGCAGGCCTCTCCGTTTTCCGCCGTGGCAACCTTATACCCTTCGTCTTCAAGGATGCCGCGCAGAGATTTGCGGATTTCGGATTCGTCATCCACTACCAGGATTGAATTCATGTAAGGCCGTTCGAGTTAGTCTTTGGTCTAAGGCAGATTCTAATTGGCGGAAGCCGCTGCTTCCACAGCAATCGGCAATTCCATGATGAAGCGCGTGCCCACCGGCTCATTCTCCTCGACGCGGATGTGCCCATGATGTTCCTGCACAATACGGCCCACAATGGGCAGTCCTAATCCGGTCCCACGCTGTTTAGTTGAGAAATAGGGAAGAAAAAGTTTTTCCTTTATTTCTTGCGTCAGGCCAGGCCCGGTATCGGCAACCACGATCTCGATGTTGTCCCGCGATTCGACTAAAGCGGTCGAGATGTGCAGCTCGCGGACAAGGCTCTCCTGCATGGCTTCCACCGCGTTGTCGATCAGATTGGCGACCGCCCGCTTGATTGCGGCCGCATCGGCCAGCGCTGGCGGCAGCTTGGGAGCGTACGAGGTCGCTATATGGATGCCATCCACGCGTCCTTGAAACATCTGCAATGCGCTTTCGACGATGGCATTAATATCATTCGGCTGCGGACGGGCGGCGGGAAAACGCGCCAGGGTGGAGAATTCATCCACCAGCGTCCTTACCGTCTCCACGGCGCCGGCGATGGTCTCCGCGCAGCCGCGCATGACCTCCAGCGAAGCCTCATCGGGAGGGGAGCCACGGTCCAGGTGGCGGCGGATACGCTCGGCGGACAATGCAATCGGGGTGAGAGGGTTTTTGATTTCATGCGCAACCCGTCTCGCGACCTCCTGCCAGGCCGATTGTTTCTGCGCCCGCAACAGGTCGGTGAAGTCCTCGAAGACCATCACATACCCCAGCCTTTGCCCGGAAATTTTTATCGAGGCGATGGTGATGGTCAGGTTTAAATTCCCTTTTCGTCCTGGCAGGTCCATCTGGGTTGCGACCGTCCCCATGCGGTCCGCTTTTCGCAGCAGGGGCCTCAGGAAGTTCGCTACTTCAGCCCCAAGGACATCGCCCAGAGTGGAGCTGGAGATGTTTGGCGCGCGCTCCTTTTCCGCATCGAGGATCAACGCGGTGAATGCCCGGTTGGCATGGATGATGTGCTGGCTGGCGTCGAGCGAGAGTACGCCGGAAGGAATGCTTTCGAGGATGATTTCAATCTGCCGGCGGCGCTGCTCCAGCGCGGAATTTGCCTGGGCGATCTCGCGGCTTGAGGCCTCAATTTGCCGGCGGCTGTTCTCCAGCTCCGCGGCCATGCGATTGAAGGAATTCACGAGTTCGCCGAGTTCATCCGCCGCGCGGACTGCGATGCGGTAATCGAAGTGCCCGCGGGAGATTTCACCGGTGGCTTCGGCCAGTGCGGCGACCGGTCGCGTGACCAGTTTGGAAACAAAGAGCGATAGCCATGTGGCGAAGAACAGGACCACGATGGTGATCAGCAGGAGCCACATCATGAACAGGCTGCGCACCTGCTTGCGCGAACGGCCCAGCTCCTGGTACATGCGCTCGTTCTCCTCGATCTTGCTCATGGTCATGGCCAGCGAGGGAGGAAGAGGAATGGCAACCAGTATTCGTCCATCGGGGCCTACCCGGGAGTCGCCGAGCAGATATTCGCCTTTGTTCCAGCGCAATAGGTAAGGCCGGGAGAGGTCGTCGGGGATATTGGAGCGCAGCGCTCCCCAGGGCGTGGGCACATGGAATGAGGCGACCGATTCTCCCTGGTAAAGGGCGACGGCAAATCCTCCCTGCAAGGTTGGTTCCCGCTGCCGGAAGAGGCCCAATACGCCGGAAAAGTTCTGCGTCGCGTAGGAATGTTTGGTTTCTTCCGAAGAGGCGATGGATTCCGCTTCCGATCGCGCATTGAGGGCGGCATACTCGGTAAGCAGGGATGCGACCCGCGCGGAGTCTTCCCGCAGCTCTTCCACGGGACGGGAAAACCATTTATCGATGGAGCGGTTCATCAGCCCATAGGCAAAGAGGAACAGGAACAGCACCGGCGCAAAGGAAAGCAGCAATGCACCCACCAGCATTTTGGTGCGGAACCTTGATCCGAGTACGCCGCCACGATGCTCGGAATAAAGTTTGAGCAGATTGCGCAGCAGCACGAAGCCCAGCGCTACCAAGAGGAGGACATTCAATCCCGAGAGCGCCACGAAGATAAATGTCTGCTGCGTATTGCCTGGGCGGAGGAAGTTCAGATTGAGGGCCGCCTGCGAAAAGACCAGCGCAAATACAAGCAGGAACATGATTACAACGACGATCAGGAAGCCCCTCCTGGGACGGGCCTTGTTGCTTCCGAATTGTTGACCGGCGTTCGACACTGAATTGGGTCCTTGCCCCGCTCGCGAGCGGGAACTGAAAAAATTATAGCCGTCCGGCGGGAGGAATCCTCTCCCAAATAAAATGCGCCGCCAATTCAGGCGGCGCATATTCCCGAATCGGCGGGTTAGAGAAGGTCGGCTACATTCTTCCAGGGTTTGTTCTGGGACTGGGCGACGGCAGAGTAGGTCAGGTTGCCCTTGTAGGTATTCACGCCTTCCCGAATCCCCGCATCGGCTTTAATGGCCGCGGCGGCGCCCTGGTTTGCCAGCTTCAGCACATAGGGGAAGGTCGCATTGGTGAGCGCCAAGGTCGAGGTATGCGGGACCGCTCCCGGCATGTTGGTCACACAGTAATGCACCACCCCATCCACCGTGTACGCAGGATCGCTGTGGGTGGTCGGGCGCGCGGTCTCGATGCATCCCCCCTGGTCGATGGCCACATCCACAATCACCGCGCCTTTTTTCATGTGACGCACCATCTCCCGCGTCACCAGCTTGGGGGCGGCGGCCCCAGGAATCAGCACGCCTCCAATCAGAAGATCGGCCTCTGCGGCCGCTTTGGCGATCCAATAGGAGTTAGAAGCCACCGTGCGCAGGCGACCACCAAAGATATCGTCGAGCTCGCGCAGACGATTCAGATTGATGTCGATGATAGTGACATCGGCGCCCATTCCCGCCGCAATCTTGGCGGCGTTAATGCCCACGATCCCGCCTCCAATAATGACCACTTTTCCCGGAGGCACGCCGGGAACACCGCCGAGCAGGACTCCGCGACCCCCTTTTTCATGTTCGAGATACGAAGCGCCTACCTGGATAGACATACGCCCCGCCACCTCGGACATCGGTGTGAGCAGAGGAAGGGAGCCGCTTTTATCGGTCACCGTCTCATAGGCGATCCCCGTGACCTTCTTCTTGAGCAGTTGTTCGGTAAGCTCGGGAATGGGGGCGAGGTGCAGGTAGGTGAAGAGCACCAGATTATCGCGGAAGTATTGCACCTCCTGCGCAATCGGCTCTTTTACCTTCACCACCATCTCGGCGCGCTGCCATACCTCCGCGGCGGAGCCGACAATCTCCGCGCCCGCCTGCTTGTATTCATTGTCGGGCATGGAAGAAAGCTCTCCTGCCCTGGTTTCGACGATGACTTTGTGCCCGGCATCCGCCAGCGCCTTTACCCCGGCGGGCACAACGCCAACGCGGGCCTCGTGATCTTTTACCTCTTTTGGAACTCCAATCAACATGAAATGCCTATTTTCCCTTTCGCAAAACTTCTTTAATCTTTCAATCCGTATTTAACGCCGGTAAATGGAGCAAATCGGTTATTCCGGATTATCAATTTGGGCGCGCTGCAGGCGGTCAGAATAATCGATGTAGAGCGCCTTCCATTGTGTATAGAAATCAAACGCACCGAACCCCCCCTCCCGATGACCATTGCCGGTTGCCTTGGTCCCGCCGAACGGCAGATGGACCTCGGCCCCGATGGTGGGAGCGTTGACGTAAGTGATCCCGGTATACAGATCGCGCATCGCCTTGAATGCCTTATTCACGTCTCTTGTATAGATCGAGGAAGAGAGACCGTAGACCACGTTGTTGGAAATCTGGATTGCATGTTCCAGCCCATCACATGGGACCACCGTGGTTACCGGCCCGAAAATCTCTTCCTGGGCCACGCGCATATTGCCGTGCGCGTCTCCCAGAACGGTGGGTTCGAAGAAGTAGCCATTGGCATATGCGCCGGAAGTCAAACGATTTCCGCCACAGAGCACCCGCGCGCCTTCATTGCGGCCGATATCGACATATTTCTTTGTGGTCTCCACCTGCTGCTGATTGATCTGCGGTCCCATATCCACGCTTTCATCGCTGCCATCGCCAATTTTCAATGCCTTGGCGCGATTGACCAGCTTGCTGACAAACTCATCATAGACACCGCGTTCCACGATCAGCCGGCTGGCCGCGGTGCATCGCTGTCCGCTGGTGCCGAAGGCGCCCCAGAGAGCGCCCTCAACCGCGAGATCGATGTTGGCATCATTCAGCACCAGGATGGCATTCTTGCCGCCCATTTCCAGGGAGCAGGGCTTGAAGGTACGCGCAGCGGCTTCCCCGATCAGCCGTCCAACCTCGCTCGACCCCGTAAAGGAAATCGCGCGAACATTGGGATGGTCCACGATGGGGGCCCCGGCCTCCGGACCGTGGCCATGAACGATATTCACTACCCCTTTTGGCAGCCCGGCATCCATGAGCGCCTTAACCAGATTGATGGTGGAAAGCGGGGTGTCCTCGGCCGGCTTGATCACGCAGGTGTTTCCGGCAACGATGCAGGGAAAGATCTTCCAGGAAGGGATGGCCATGGGAAAGTTCCACGGGGCAATCATGCCGCATACCCCGATGGGGACGCGTACCGCCATGGCAAATTTGCTGGGCAGCTCCGAAGGGACGGTCGCGCCTTCAAGACGGCGGCCTTCTCCGGCCATATAAAAGGCGGTGTCGATGGCTTCCTGCACATCGCCGCGCGTCTCTTTGAGGACCTTTCCCATTTCGCGCGTCATCTGCCGCGCATAATCTTCTTTTCTTTCGAGCAAGAGCTGCCCGGCGCGAAAAATGATCTCCGCGCGCCGGGGCGCCGGCATCAGGCGCCAGCGTTCGAAGGCATGCTGGGCAGCGGAAACGGCATCGTCCACGTCTTCCTTTGCGGAGGAGGGAAAGATGCCGACAATATCGTTTGTGTTAGCGGGATTGCGCTTTTCGAATGTACGTCCGCTGCGGGCGCTGACCCATTCGCCGCCAATCAGGTTTTTGTAGACTTTTTCAGCCATCCTCAGAGAGTCCTTGAAGGGAAATGCAAACCTTTTATGGTAACGCATTGGCGGGGAGTTGAACAGTAAGGCGGGCTGGGCATATTATCCCGACTTCCGTTGGAATCGAAGCAGCTTTGCTCCTCAGGCGACAGACTATGGATGCGCGATTACCACGATTCCGAAGTTAAACGGGAAGCGCATCCTTCAGCCCTGCTGGTAAGACTCAAACATCTTTAAATCGGCGCGCGCTCCGGGTTGAGCTGCGGATTTGACTGCGGCATGTACTTTCGTAATGGAAATGTGCCGTAAAAGCTACCGAATTAAGGCCGTTTACCTATTTTGTCACCTGTTTTGAATGTGGTACTCTCCTTTTCACTATTCTCGAGAGTAAGTGCTGAGTGCCACCCAAAAGCAAACGCGGGCAGAGCTACATCCGATATATTACCGTCACTTACAGGAGTGTTTTTCTCGCCATTCTTGGGGTGATTGTCCTTGCGGCAGTCGTGACCTGGTTTGCCTTTCCGCAAGTGGGAAAACAAGCCGTGGATTCCGCCCAGAACCTGCTGGAAAAGATGACTGCGGGGGTGGGCGTGGGTACGGCCAACGAGACCAAGAGCTTCGGACAGCAGCAGGCACATTTCACGAACATTGACGGGGTGGTCCGGGTAAAGAGGAACAATGCCATCAACTGGACCAACGCCGATTACAATCTGCCGCTGGAAAAGGGCGACGTCATCCAGACCGGCCCTGAAGGCATTGCCAAAGTGGTATTCGCGGACGGCAGCAATTACACCATCAAGCCCGATTCGCTGATCGTGGTCGAGGACAACTCCACCAACTCGGCGCAGCAGACGCAGGTGGCAGTCCAGGTCACAACCGGCACGGTGGATTTAGCTACAGCCACTTATTCTTCCGGATCGAGATCACAGGTGATCGTGGCTGGCGCGACGGCCACCCTGGCGCCGGAGAGCTCGGCCCAGGTCAAAAACGACCCGCGGGCCGATGACCATGAAATCCTGCTGAAGAAAGGGTCCGGCCAAATCTCGCGCAATGGCGAATCCATCAAGATCGCCTCCAACGAGAAGGTCTCTTTTGCGGACAATTCGCCGCATATGGCTAAGGAGAAGACCATCGGCCCTCCGACCCTGATCTCTCCAGCCAACATGATGCCGGTTTTTTTGGCGAACGACATCAATTTTTCCTGGACCCCGATGGACAACGTGAAGGAATACCGGATCCAGATCTCTCAGAACCCCTACTTTTCTCAGCTCTTATTGGATAAAACCGTTCCCACCGCGGCAACCGTGATTTCCGGACTTACGGAAGGCTCTTATTACTGGTCGGTGCGCTCCGTGGGGCCGGACGGAAAACTTTCCGTCGAAAGTGAACGGGACAAGTTTAGTATTGTTCCCAAGGGGAAAGACGCCGGCCTGGTGCTGCAGCTGGAGCCGCTGGTCCCGCATGGACGCGTGATTGAGGTACGCGGAAAAACCGATCCCAGCGCCCGGGTGGTGGTGAACGGAGAAGAGGTCCCGATCATAGGAGGTGACGGAAGTTTCCACTATTACACGCCTCCTCTTCCACGCGG
>CAYTQA010000072.1:0-11394 GCA_964439495.1 uncultured Terriglobales bacterium
CGTCATGGGATGGTTGGAGCCGGCGATGACCAGCTTGGCATTGGGAACGCGCTCTGAAACTTTTGCGAAGGCCTCAATCAGAAGTTCGAGGCGCTTGTAAGTCCCCCATTTGCCGAAAGCCAGAATGCGGTGCTCAGGGTTTCCGCGCTTGCTGATGTCCGGAAACTTGGGCGCGGGTGAGAAAATCCCGTGCTTTCGCAGGTGAATGTTCTTGCCGTGATACGTCTCGAGCAGGACCTTCCTGTAAGACGGCAGCAGCACAGAAAGTGAATTCGACCAGAGCAACAGCTTGGTCGCGATTCCGCCGCAGAAAAGGTAAAGCTTCGGGAAACGTGTCCCCTTGGAGAGGTCCAGGGTCTCAATAATGTGGTGCAGCGTAATATGGGTATAAAAGCCGAATATGCGCAGCAGAAACGCCGTGCAGATGCCCAGGAAAGCGGCTACCGGATTATCCCCAAAGCTGGAAAACACCAGGTTGAACCAGACCACATCCGGTTTCGTTTTGCGTACCGCTTGGAGGATCTGGAACGGGACTTTGAAGCTGTTGAACTTCCAGCATCGCATCACGTCGAAGCCGGGAAGCTCCTCCGCGGACTCCGACATCTGGTCTGCAAGAACCGTGAGGCTGATGTAGTCTTTTTGCCTCAACTGCTCTGCCAGATGATACCCGTATTCGTTTAACCTCTCGCGACTCGGTGGAAATGCGGTTACAAGACAGATTTTCATGGCCCTTTTGTGCTACTTCGTGGAAATACGTAGTGAGTAGCTGTTATTAAAGATGAGCCGAAGCGCTGGGATGTTGTCGAATCAATAAACAATTTTAAAAAAAATTCTAAAGCATCTACTCTGGCCAGCTACTCACAATTTCGTTTTCATGGCAGCGGACAGAAAAATCCATTGGCAGCAGCATGCCATCCTGAAATTCGCGCGCGGGATTTTAGTTGGTCTTGGCCCCGCGAAGCGATCCTATGTTGCAAGCTTGAATTCCAACCTGTGGGTAAGAGTTGCAACTCCGCATCTTCCGAACGCATCGGTATGAGGTTGTTTTCTCCACGTTGGGCTCCATTCGTGGCTCTGGACGCATGGTCCATCGGTTTGGATTCCATCCTCCAGTGCCGAGTGGCCTCTAAGGTTCTTTTCTGCCGATATAGCGGATTTCCTGGATTGTGGGGCGGATTCACGGGCCGGAAGAATACTGCGAAATCCAGCTTTATCTGAAGATCCGCTATCTTAGCTGCCTGCAACGACCCCGGAATGACCGTGCGTCCAACCCGGAAACCTGGAAAGATCCTTGGCGGGCTGACGGCGAAACTCGGTCTGGCGTGGCGCAATGCATTCGGCGAAAGGAAGAAATCGCCGGGTCCTTCCTTTTCCAAGCACCACCTGAGGACATCCCTCGGTCCCGCAAAGAGGACAAATCAGGCAAGGGCTTTGGGGCTCTTCAGAGGTTGCCAGGCGTACCTCTCCGCAATATCCACACTGGATTCTCAGATATACACATGCTGTAAGTTCAATGGCATTCACGGTCATCATCCCTCACCTTGACTGAAAACTTTGCGGATTATGTGAAAAGCGCGTGACTCTTCCTGGCGCAGAGCCATCATCGTCCGTCCCACTGCGGCGGCTTTCTGCGCGCGCTGCCTCGGTCTTTTCACCGGGACCTTTTCTCTGAAAAAAAGCAGGTTGGCACCTGTTCTCCGGGCGGCCTGCACGATCTGGTAATCGGACCACGGCTTGTGATGGAGATGCCGAACGCATAACTCCATGACCGACAGCGCTCCGAAAAAATGAATTCAACCCGCGCACTGTCATTGGCTTGGAATATCGGTCGGACACACTAAAACGCGCAGAGACATCCGGTTGCGGAGAGCGGGTATGTCCTTCCGTAGTACACACACTTTGCTTTGCACATGAGAGGCATAGCGGGCCGCACTCCTCACAAATGACCTCGGCGACCGCGCCACAAGGAAGGGATTGCTCGCCCGTGCCACTCAGACCATAGCTTCGCAGGTTCTCACAGCGGAGTTGGAGCTGATTAACAGGTAGGAGGCCGGATGACGTGGGTCCGCTGAATCCCTTGAAAAATCTCGCCCATATTGCCGTACAAAAAATATCCAGATACTTCTTGCTGATCCTGTATTTCTTGTACTTCTTGCTGACTCTCCTGAGGAAACCCGCAAAATGCTTGTTCCCTATCGTTCGATGGAAATCCGTGAAAAGCTTATTGCCGCTTGTCCGAAAACGATTGGTGAGACCCCCTTTGCAGGTCGCGCATAGCATGGCAGGGGAGAGAATGAACCGAAACGCGCCAGAGATTCTTCCCCTGAGATTGGACCAGGTGAGACGGGGCCAGGTGAAGCGAGGACCTGTGAAATAATCCCGAATGGGATAAGACCGAATGAGATAAGACCGAAAAAGAAGGCTTCTGGCTATGGCGAGAAAGGCCTTGGCTCTGGGAAGGAAGGCCCAGGCTCTAGCAAGAAAGGCCCAGGTTATGGCGAAGGCTGATGGGAAAGAATTACGGCCCTCAGCAGGATCCATAGGCTGAGGTTCTAAAAGAGATGTATACGACCGGATGTGCTTGCATTCCATTGCAGTCCTCCATTTAGTGGTGGACAGCAAATTGGTAGGCGAGGCAGGAATCGAACCTGCAACCCTCAGCTTAGAAGGCTGATGCTCTATCCGATTGAGCTACTCGCCCTTGCAATGGGATTGTCAGTTCCCATAGAACAAGCTCCATACAACAAACATGCTGAATACTTTGACGGAGTAAATTACATTTTTATTTTAAATCATATCAGTAGAGTGCTTAAAAACTGCTCGATTGGACTGGATCTTCACCCAGAACAGTGCAGCGCCTCGGTGCTCAGTCAGTAACAGCGGCTGTGCTCCCAATAGGATTCACATGTATCAGAAATGCATCTAAACAAGCGCGGCAAAAATGACTTCCACTGCCAAAATACCCGATGCGAAAGTTCATACAATGCTGCTGGATGCCATTCGCCAGAAGCGGCTGGTCCGGTTCATTTTCGACAATAAAGAGCGTATCGCCGAGCCGCATGATTATGGCATTCAACGGGGTCAGGCCACTCTTCTTGCATATCAGTTGCGGGGTGGGAGCACGGCGGGCAGTCTGCCGAACTGGCGCTGGATCGATGTCAGCCGCATGTCCGGCCTCGAGGTATTGCATGAAACCTTTCCAGGCAGCCGGGCAGATCAATCCAGTAAACATCATGAATGGGAAGTTATATTCGCCAGGGTGGACGAAGCGGACGCAATTGCCTCCAAATCCCCGGGAAGAGAGATCAAAGGGACCGGCGCTGCAGGAAAAAAGAAAATTTCTTGAATGGGCTAAACATTTTTCGTGTCCGTAAATATTTGTACTTCCCCGACTCACGAGGTGTTAGTTGTGAGCTGTTTTATAGAATGCAGCATCGCCTGCTTGATGAACTGACCAGATCACAGGATGGGCCGAAGCTGAATACTTTTAAAACCGCATGAATGCAGATTGCGCGAATTTTAGAGCGATGGCCCATTGGTTCCTGGCGGCTGATTCGTCTGTCCCGTAGCCATACAGATAGAACGTGGCGTAATATCCCTCCTCCATGAGAAATCCGCTCCGGCACTTTTCAGACTCTGATTCCGGATTGGCAGGGCGAACGCCTGCACGGATGATGAACTCGGCGGCGGCGGGATCCAGAGTGCTCGCGCGCAGCATCGATGTAATCTGCCTGACAAAATTTTCATTATGAGTAAACGACTTCCACAGAATAGGGTCGGTAAAAAGAATGTCGATATAAGAGCCGAATTTACACGAAGCGCGGAAAATCTCCTCTTCCACATTGAGTTCATTGCTGCTCCAGAGATCGCACTTTGCGGTTTCAAATGGCGAGCCAGGAGAATTAAGCGCTAACAGAAACTCTCGCAATTCGGGAGATTCTCTGGCTTCTGCAAGCTCGCGGACCAACTCCGGATTGCGCTTCAGATCTTGATAGCGCAAAAACCCATCTTGCGATCTCCACGGTATCTCCAATCGGGGATCCTCCTGTCCGAGTTCCACCGACCATTCCGCCCACATTATTCAAGACTAGCAACGATGCCGGATGAAATCTATAAGGAGGCGCTCAGCCCAACGCCCATCATATCCCTCGGGATCGGCGAGAAATGCGCAATGGCCTCCATGCGGTGTTTCCACCAACGTGACATGAGGATTGGCGATAAGCTTGCGGCGGGTTTCCGGCAACATGCGAATGAAAGGATCGTCTTTTGAATGCACGATCAACGTAGGGACTGTGATGTGCTCGGCGACCTGCGACGAACTGGAGCGTGAATAATAATCATCCGCGCTGGCGAATCCTTCGTAGCGAGCGGTGATGCGATGATCGAAGTCGCGAATGCTGGAGAGGGCCTTCAAATGGGAGACATCATACCGATCCGGAAACAGGTGCGCCTTGCGGCGAAACCTCCGTTTTAAATTAAGTAGAAACCGCATTTCATAGATGCGATTTTTCCAGTGGTGCAGCGCGTCCGCGGAGGCGGCAAGGTCCATCGCCGGAGAGACGGCAGCGACCGCTTTCAATTGTGGCGGAGGATTGCTGCCGTATTCGCCCGCAAGCTTCAGCGCAAGATTCCCTCCCATGGAATATCCGGCGATGGCAATCCGCTCCAGTTTATCTTCCTGGATCAGGGCCGTAATCACAGCTCCCACATCTCCAGACATTCCGGAATGATAAAGCGTAGGGGTAAGCGACTCGGTCCCGCCGCAGTTGCGCATATTCATACGCACGACATTCATGCCCGCTATCCAAGCCTTGCTGCCGGTGCCAATCACATATTGAGACTCGGTGGATCCTTCGAGTCCATGAACAATCACGACCGTCATTGCAGAGCGACGGTCAGATTGCCAATGGCAGGAACACATCACGGCGATGTTTTGGTCCTGACTGCCAGCATGAACGATCTTAAAAATCCTCTCTTCGCCCGGTGGAAGCAAATTAACGCGCGGCAGAAAATTCCCCGCTAGGGTTTGCAAGTGGCCGTTATTCAGCCGGCGGCGAGGCACGAATCCGTATTGCGATGAACAATCGACCATTTATAATTCAACAAGAACTGTGAGTTGTTATGCCAATATTTGAATATATCTGCAAAGATTGTGGCAAGAGTTTTGAGGCAATCGTCCATGGCCCCCAGCAGACATCGTGCCCCAAATGCTCAAGCACGCGGCTAGAGCAGCAGCTTTCCAAATTTGCTGTGAGGACCGAAAAAGCAACAAGCCTTTCCTCAAGCCCAGGACCATGCGGAAGCTGCGGCGATCCACGAGGACCAGGCGCCTGCTCGCTGGACTAAAGATTTTTTTCATCTTGAGCCAGCAGCCCTGGCGGCTACTCCATCGCATGGACGAATGTCAGCGTTTCCTCACTCTCCTGCTGACTTACAATTCCGTATTTTTCAGCCAAGAACTTTCTCAATTCCTCCGGCAACACTTCCCTCAGTTCCTGCCACGTAATCATCTTGCAGCGGGTACGCAGTTCCACCAGTTTTACCGCGCGTAGTACTGAATACCAAATTTCTTTCAAATCAGGACGCCGCTCGTCGCAGAGAACGCAGAAGGAACGGTCTGTGGCATAAGCCGCCAGCACATTGCGTATGAGCTGGTAACCAGCATATCCGCCATTTCGCAGAGGCAGCAATTTACGATCGAAGACCTCATCCAGATCGCGATACCTGTCTACAAAAACTTTTTCTCTAAACTGGAAATCGCCTTCCGTAAGCTTGGCTTCGATCAGGAGTTCGCCGAAGAGCATATCGGCTTCCGTGCGGTCCACCTTTCCGTTTGCAAGGGGAACACACGCCTTATGTCCATATTCCGGAACAGCATCATCATCCTCTATCCCTAACAGCAGACGGATGCGACCATTCTTCAATACTCCCGGATAGCAGAAAATATTCATCAGCAGCGCATCTGAGCTATTGCTGGAATCCAATTCGCCCCAGCGGCCACTGGCCGGGACCGGAAGCGACTTCTTCGCCTGCGCATGATGCTTCTTGAGACGCTTCCGCCAATTCGCATTCTGCAAAATCAATTGATATGCAGCCGGTAAAAAATTTCCGTGAAGCGCGCCGCCGGCATAAGACTCGTAGACCACTGCGGGCATTTCCCCGTAACTCAGACAGTGCGGAAGCCGGTTCAATTCAGCGAAGTGCCGGTTGCGCACACTCAGCTCATGGCGCAGCTGGAGCGCATATTGCAAAGAGGCGGGAGCGAAGACTGACATATGATAACAACGATCTACAAGCTCATTTCACAGGGCTGATCACTTTGTGGACTCAATGCAAAGCGCCGATCTTTCGCTCTGCACCTCTTGCCATGTCACTCAATCCAATTTAAAACCCGGCTCCACCAAATTCCTATATTCCGGATGCCGCAGTATGTATGTCCTCACGAATGAGCAGCGCGGCACTACTTTCAGTCCCTCAGAGCGGGCATACTCCAGGGCAGCCTGGGCCAGCTTACCTCCGACCCCCTTGCCCTCAAATGCCTTTGGCACTTCGGTGTGAAGCAGCGTGAGCGCCTCGCCAGAGCGGGAGTAGTCAATCCGGGCCGTTTCGTCGCCCATGCGCGCTTCGAACCGATGGGCCTTCTCATTTCGTTCCACAGCAATGTCGTTCATGTCTTCTATTTATATTACGAACTCTCATTACTTTTCGAACAGATTCGTTATGAACAGGCAAGTAGAAGGACTCAGAGTGCCCGCCCGGACAGATTATGAAAGCCCATCATCCATCCGGGCAGAGCTGAGTATTTAATTCCGGGGCAGGATCTCTGGGACTTTAGGCGGAAGATTCGTGCGGTCCAACTGCTGATACAGCATCTCCAGCAACTCTTCCCTGCGCTTCGATTGCAGGTTGCGCTCCAGGTCTTTCAAAGCGACGGAGACCACGTCGTAATGGTGCAGGCCACTGTACTCTCGGTCATGGGTCACCTCAAGCCAGATCTTGTGAAGCAACTCCAGATCTTCCTGGCGCAAGCGTGGCGCGTGCGGTCCGAGATGATATTCACGCACACCTCCGTGTCCAATCAGCTCAAAAACCAGCCGAGGCTTTGGCTCCGGGAGCTTCTCCCATGCGTCGCCAGTAAGTTTGCCCTGCTCATCCTGGCTCAGGTGGTTGGACGGACCGCAGACCACGCGGGCGGATTCCAGTTGTTGGGCAGTGGAAAGAATACTGTAGAAGACGTCTGCTCCGGGCACGACCAGCAAATAAACCGGTTTGCCCACTTTTTCCGCGACGCTTACCACAGCGGTGAAGAGTTCCTGCTCGTAATGGTCGAAGATTTCCTTGGCCTCATAGCTCATGTTGCCGCTGAATGAGTGTTCCCGGTGATAGAGGCGGGCGGTCATGACGACCACGTCCTGTTTGCTGGTGTCGGTCCGCATCAGCACACTACGCAGATAAGTAAGATTGTGTGGATCGCGAACGGCAACCAGGATATTGCCCGGACGCACCTGCAACATCCGTCCGCTCAGCTCAGGGTTGCTGTAAACACGGAATTGCTCGACATTTTCAGCGTTGCCGGCGCGGCTGCGGGCCGTGATCCGTTCTGAAATCGTAAACACCACGAAAAAGATGGCGCTGAATGTCACGCCGGCCACGGTTGCGTGTGGCTTGCTGAAGAGATTAGCGAATGCGATCAGAAACAGCAGAACGGTAATAAGGGCCAAACCGAGTGGAAATTCTTTATCCCCGATGCTGATATTGCCTGGCACCTTCCAGTCGCGTTTTTCCTTGTGCTTAAAGCGCAACACCAGGACCGCGAACGCGTTGAACGCGAAACTCCAGATCACGCCAAATGCGTACAGAGCCGCCAGCAAATATACGTTTCCGCGGCTAAGCACGATCGTAAATATCTGAAGGCCGACGATCAGGTTGATCAAACGATAACTGGTGCCAAAGCGGGCATGGGGGCGCAGGAACCACGAGGTCATCACGCCATCTTCGCTTACACGATGCAGTACGCCGTTGGCGCCTACGATCGCCGTGTTCACCGCTCCGGAGAGAATAAGCGCGCCCACCAGGACCACGAACCCCTGAAAGACGAGCCGCAGAGTATAGGGGCCAACCAGATACATGGCGAGACCGCTGATCAGGTTCGCGAAATAATCCGGACGGACCTTGTCCGGGATAATCATGACGGCAAAAAAAGAAACCAGGGAGGTGAACAACAGGGAATAGAGGAAGATGACCATCCCTGCACGCTGCAGGTTCTTCAGCTTTGGACTTTCGATCTCACGGTTCACCTGCGCCAGCGATTCTTCTCCGCTCATCGCCAGCACCGAATGTCCGAAGCCGATGATGAGAATCACCCAGGTCAAATGGCTGATCCATGTGCCGTGCAGCCAGCCAAGCGTCTCCCGGTCAAGCTTCATATTTTGCGGAAGAGGCGCGGGGGGCAGATGAAAGCCAACCTTCCGGAGCGTAAGCAAACACCAGCCAATCAGGATCACCACCATCACGGTCGTGATCTTCATGATCCACAACGCTTTCTCGCTCGACTCGTGAATGCCCTCGATGTTTTTCCGCCAAAAATAAAGGGTGACCAGGATGCCGAAGATTGCGGCGAATGCATTCATGTTCACGTGGACGGGATGTCCCAATCGGACGCTCACGTCCTGCACAAAGCCGCCCATATACTGGCCCGCGGCGACTGCGCTGATGGGACCGGTAAGGACGTAATCGAAGAGCAATGCGGAAACGGAAAGTTTCGCCAGGGAGCCGCCCATGGCTTCTTTCACCACTTTATAAACGCCGCCGCGCACAAACAGGGTGCTGGATTCAATGTACGTCGCGCGCACGGCATAGCTGAACAGCATAACCGCGAGCACAAACCATGGAGCGCTCTTGCCAATCACATTCTCGGTGTCCCCGCCCACGTAGTACGCGGAGGAAGCAAGATCGGAAAGCACAATGGCAGCCGCTCTCCAGAAAGAGATGAAAGAGAGCATGACCGTGGTAGCCACAAAGACGGGAATCGCCGGACGGTGAATCTTTTCAAGAGTCGACATTCATATCCTCAGGCCTTGTTGGCCCATTACCATGAAAGAGGGTAGGGGAAAAATGCGTAAAGAAGTTGTAAAGATTGTGAAAAAGGATCGTAAGGAAGATTATGTTCCCGGATCGAACCTGTAGCCGACCCAGGGCTCGGTCTGTATATATTTGGGTGTTGCCGGGTTGCGCTCGAGTTTTTTGCGTAATTGGCCGATAAAGACACGTAAATACTCGCCCTGATCGGTATTTTGAGTGCCCCAAATCGCGGTGAGGATGGCTTTATGCGTCAACACACGTCCGCGATTGGCAACCAGAAATATCAAAAGCTCATACTCTTTCGGGGTCAGATGGACCTCACGTCCTCGCACGGTAACGCGTCGAAGCTGCGGAAGGATGTGGAAATCGCCGATCTCCATCTCTTCCTCCGGGCGGTCCGCATTAGAGGCTTTTCTGCGCAGGAGCGCGCGAATTCGCGCAAGTAGCTCCGGGATGCCAAAAGGTTTGGTGACATAATCATCCGCCCCGGCGTCCAGGGCCTCGACTTTGCTCTCTTCTTCTCCTTTGACCGAGAGCACGATGATGGGCACGTCCGACATTCGGCGGACGCGTCCGCACAGCTCAATCCCATCCACCACCGGCATCGCCAGATCGGTAATCAGCAAATCCGGGACCCACGCGGAGAAGAGATCGAGCGCGGCTTCGCCATCGGAGGCGACGCGCACCTCGTATCCATGCGTCTCCAGGCTGCGCCGCAACGTGCGCGCAATCTGGGGCTCGTCATCCACCAGCAGGATTTTTGCTCTGCCTTCATTCATGATTGTGAGGTCCTGTGCGGAATGACCGGCAGCCGAAAGACGACGCGGGTCCCCTTGCCATTGCGACCGGAGTCAATCCAGATGCGTCCTCCATGGGCTTCCACGATGCCGCGCGCAATCGCCAGACCCAGGCCAAATCCCGGCTTCCGCTGGTTGCTCGACAAGCGGAAGAACTTCTCGAAGACGCGCTCGCGCGAATCCACGGGTATCCCACAACCTTCGTCCTGTACGCTGAATTCCACGTCCCCTTCCGCGCCAGGTTCCGCCGCCACATGGATGCGGCTGCCGGCGGGGGAATATTTTGCCGCATTCTCGAGCAAATTGAAGAATACTTGGGAGATGAATGGGGCATCCACCAGCAAAAACGGCGTAAATGGTGAAACCGTCACCTCGACTTGATGCTGGCGCAAAAGGACATCGGCCCGCGCCAAAGAATCTTCAATGATCTCAGAGGCGGAAACCGCGGTCTGCGGGATCTTCAGCCGCCCTGCCTCGATCTGGGCCATGCTCATCATGCGCTCCACCAGCCGGTTCAGCCGGTCAGCCTCCTCATCAATGATCTCCAGCAGTTCACGCTGGCCCTCCTCGCTGCCATATTCATGTGCCTCCTCTGGCGAAGTAGTCAGCAGGGTGGAAACCGAGGCCTTGATCGAGGTGAGCGGGGTCCGCAGGTCATGCGTGACGGCATCGAGCAGCGCGGTCTTCAACTTATCCGCCCGGCGCAGCGCCTCCGCCTGGTTCCTTTCTTCGGCTGCGTCTTTTAACTGTTTGTATAGCTTCTCTCCCTCCCGGCGATGCATTTCCGCTTCCGTGGTCCGCTCTCGGTTGCGCGAGGAGAGTTGTCCCACGACAATCGCGGTTACGACAAACGCGAAGAGGGCAATCCAATTCTGAGTACCTCGAATGGTGAATGAATGGATGGGAGGAATAAAAAAATAGCTGAAGCAGAGCATCCCCGCCACGGAGATGGCCAGCGCCGGGCCACTGCCGCCGGCTACCGCTACCAGCATCACCAGCAATACCAACGCCAGGGCCGCGGTCGTAAGATTGATATGCTGCTGGAACCATACCATCAGCGCCACGGTGGCGCTAAGCGCGACCGCCGCCAGAATGTATTTATTTGCCGTCCTCAACCAGGGCGCAGCCATCAACCAAGATTGTAAGAGAATCCCGCAAATTTCCCACCTTCATTCGTGTGGATGGCCCATTTCCGCGGAAAGAGCGCCAGGGAATGAATCCTTCCTCCTGCTTTGCCATCGAATGTTCGAGGAGGAGCGAATGGAAAAGCGCCGCTTCGGTAATACAGACATGAATGTAACCGTCCTCGGATTTGGAGGATCGGAAATTGGCTATGAGGGCGCGGCCCAGAGCACCGTCTCTGTCCTGTTGAATAGCGCCCTGGATGCCGGGCTCAACGTGATTGACACGGCGGAATGTTATCCCGGCAGCGAAGAATTGATTGGGAATTCTGTCTCTGATCGGCGAAAGGAATATTATCTCTTCACCAAATGCGGGCACCCGGAGGGATACCAAT
>CAYTQA010000073.1:0-10299 GCA_964439495.1 uncultured Terriglobales bacterium
AATCCACGCCGATCTCCTGCAGGACCTGGGCCTCGGCGAAGTGTCCGATGCGGCATTTGGCCATGACCGGGATCGAAACCGTGGTCATGATCTCACGGATCTTCTTAATGGAAGCCATGCGGGCCACCCCGCCTTCGGCGCGAATCTGCGCCGGTACCCGCTCCAGCGCCATCACCGCGGCGGCCCCGGAGCGCTCGGCGATCTCGGCCTGCCGGGCGTCGGTCACATCCATAATTACGCCGCCCTTCAGCATCTCCGCCAGGCCAGTCTTCAGCCGCAGGCTGTAGCTGCCGCTGCTGCCGTTTTTTTCTGACATGATTGAATCTCCTGCTGCGCGCCCTCGCTGCTCGTCCGCGCCAGTGTTAGGGTAAGTTCTATTTTAGCACCCGCATTCGATGCCGCACATTTCATCCCGAGGCATTCAGACTCAGGGAGAATCGCAGATTATCCTTAACCGGGTAGTGGTCCAGCGTAAGTGCTCGCTGCATCTATAATTGATCTGTGGCTCAGGAAAAATTCATCGTTACAAAGAAGGCAGAGGCGAAATTCCCCTCACGCTGGGGAGATTTTCGTATTCTGGGTTTTGAAGGCCAACCAGAAAACGGCGCGACGGTCGAAACCGCGGTCGCTCTGGTGCTGGGGGACATTCATTCCAGGCCTCCGCTGGTCCGAATCCATTCGCAATGCCTTACCGGGGACGTCTTCGGCTCTCTTCGCTGCGATTGCCGCGAGCAACTGGAGATCGCCCTCAGCATGATCTCCGAAGAGGGCTCCGGCATATTGATCTATGAGCAGCAGGAGGGCCGGGGCATCGGTCTGATGGCAAAATTGCAGGCTTACCAACTGCAGGACCGCGGTCTTGATACCGTCGAAGCCAACGAGCAACTCGGCTTTAAGGCCGATCACCGCGAATTTGCTCTTCCCGCTGGGATGCTCAAGGCGCTCGGCGTGAGCCAGGTGCGGCTGCTCTCCAACAATCCCCAAAAGATGGCGGCGCTGGAGGCGGCGGGAATTAAAGTGGTGGAGCGCGTCCCCTGCGAGGCGCGGAGTACCGAGCACGCGGAAAAATACCTGCGGACAAAGAAAGAGAAGATGGGCCACCTGCTGGGCTAGAGATTTTGTTTTCCGGCCAGACTGGTTGCGTGCGGCAGTGACATCGGGATATGTAAAGTAATACTTGAAGTATCTGCCGGAGCGCCGTTCCGGAGATTTCTGAAACTGCATGAAAGTTCTATTGCTCTCGCAATATCGTCATCTTGAAATTACCGACGTTCCGGTCCCAACTCCGGCTGCGAATGAGGTCCTGGTCCGCATCGCCGCTTGCGGCATTTGTGGCAGCGATGTCCACGGATACGATGGTTCCACCGGCCGCCGTATCCCTCCAATCATTATGGGGCATGAAGCTGCCGGGACAGTTGCCGCCGTGGGGCCGGGCGTGACCGGATTCTCCACAGGCGACCGGGTGACCTTCGATTCCACGGTCTATTGTGGCGCTTGTTTCCACTGCCTTCGCGGGGAGATCAATCTCTGCGATCGCCGTGAGGTCCTGGGCGTTTCCTGCTCCGACTACCGCCGCGCCGGCGCCTTCGCTGAATATGTAATCGTTCCCCGGCACATCCTGTATCGCCTGCCGGAGGGCCTCTCGTTTTCCGAAGCGGCAATGCTGGAGGCAGTGGCGGTTGCGGCGCATGGAGTCTCGCTTTCACGCATCGCTCCTTCCGATACCGCCCTGGTCATCGGCGCGGGCATGATCGGACTTCTTACGTTGCAAGTCCTTCGCGCCGGGGGCTGCGCGCGCGTGCTGGTCGCCGATATCGATCGATCGCGCCTCAATCTTGCCGCGGAGCTTGGCGCTACGGCCATCGTGCAAGGCTCCGGCAACGAGCTGGTGAGCGAGGTCCTGCGCCTTACTAATTCGATTGGCGTGGATGTAGCGGTTGAGGCGGTGGGCATTGATGCGACGGTCCGCGCGGCCGTAGAGAGCGTTCGCAAGGGAGGGACTGTCACCCTGGTGGGCAACGTCTCGCCTGAAGTTACGCTGCTTCTGCAGAAGGTGGTCACGCGCCAGATTCTGCTTCAGGGATCGTGCGCCTCCGCCGGAGAGTATCCTTTGGCCATCGATCTGGTGGCCAGCGGCGCGGTCAAGGTGAAACCGCTCATCACCGCCGTCGCCCCGCTGGAAGAGGGCCCGCAATGGTTTGAACGGCTGCATTCACGAGAACCCAATTTGATGAAAGTTGTGCTTACGCCGGGGATACATCCATGAATGACGGGCTCTTCGATCTAAGCGGCCGGGTCGCCATCGTGACCGGGACCAGCAGAGGACTGGGCCAGTATATGGCGCGCGCCCTGGCGAAGGCGGGAGCGGACCTTGTGCTGACAAGCCGCGATCGCAATCGCCTCGGCCCTTTCGAGGCGGAGATTAAGGCGCTTGGCCGGCGCGCAATTTCTGTTGAACTGGATGTTCAAAGCCTGGAAAGCATCGAGCAGATGGCGGCATCCGCCGAAGCCGCCTTCGGGCATCTCGACATCCTGGTCAATAATGCCGGCTGCAATGTCCGTAAACCTGCGCTTGAAGTTACCTGGGACGATTGGAACCTGGTCCTCGATACCAACCTGCGGGGCAGCTTCTTCGTGACGCAGGCTGTGGCGCGCCGCATGGTGCCACGCGGTTATGGCCGGATCATAAACATTGGCTCAGTCACCAGCGTCTCCGGCTACGCGGGACTTGGACCTTATGGGGCCAGCCGGGGCGGCATCCGGCAGTTGACCATGAGCCTGGCCGATGACTGGGGAAGACATGGCATTACCGTCAACTGTCTAGCGCCGGGATGGTTTCGCACCGAGCAGAACAAAGTCCTTTACGAGAACAGGGAGTGGGTGGAATATCTTTGCGATCGCATTCCGGTCAAACGGCCCGGCGAGCCTCACGATCTGGATGCCGCTGTTGTCTTCCTTGCCGCCGAATCCAGCCGCTATGTAACTGGACAGACGTTGCTGGTCGATGGCGGCATCTCTACCGGCGCTACACGCGCCCTGGTTTCTTCCGCGCAAAAGAATGTGGATGAAACCTCCGGCTAGCGGGGGACTGAACAGAAGAGCTATCTCTCAGGCGGGATCGGGGATCGGTTCCATCCGGCCCAGCAGGAACACATAGCCCGCAATGCCCACCAGCAGAAATGCGGTGGCAACGATAAATGCCCAGGCAAATGAATGCGTCGCCGCCACGACATAACCGGTAACGATGGGAGCGGCAATCGCCGATAGCTGGTTGCAGAAATTGATGATCCCCCCTATCTGTCCCACGCCTTCCGTAGGGGCAATCAGGGAGGGAAGAGACCATCCCACCGGCGCCGCCGCCGCCAGGCCTCCCAGGGAAATGCTGATCCAGAGAAGCGCGCTTACCGGGCCATGAGCGTGGGCCGCGCCCAATATTCCGAGACCAAAAGCCGTCCCTGTAATCAGAATGTATTGGCGAACGCGAACCGGGTCCCGGCCCCGCTGAATCAATGCATCCACCAGCCATCCGCCGACGGCAAGATCGGTGAACGTCGCAAATAACCAGGGAACGCTGGTATAGAGCATCGAATGCAGCAAGTCCACATGAAGGGCGGATGAGAGATAGCTCGGCAGCCATGTCAACAGAAGATAGAAGGTGTAGTTGTAGGCCGCGAATCCCAACGCCAGGCCGTATACCTGCCGTTGCCGCAGAAGATAGCCGAGCGAAGGCCCTTTTTCAGCCTTGGTTGGGTCCTCGGGCTGCGCGCCGCCGAGATCAATGAACTTCCGTTCCGCGACAGAAAGCCGGCTGTCCTCGCTGGGGTTGCGATAGATCCAGTAAAACAACACAAAATACAGAAAGCTGATGAAGCCGGTTGCCGCGAAACTCCAGCGCCATCCAAAGTGCAGCAACAGGATGCCGATGATCGGAACTCCAATCGCGGAAGCAAACTTCGCCGCCGCATCGAAAATCGCGGTTGCCAGGCTCCTTTCGCGTCCTGGAAACCAGTAACCGATCGCTTTCGCGTTCGCAGGGAAGGTGGGAGCTTCCCCGACGCCGAGCAGCAACCGCGCGGCAAAAAATCCGCCAATTCCGGTGGATAGGGCCGCGCCAAAAGAGGCCACGCTCCATAGAAATGTGCTGATGCGTCCAATCGCACGCACGCCAAACCGGTCAAGCAGCATGCCGGCTGGCAGTTGCAGCAAGGCATAGCTCCAGCTATACGCGCTTAACAGGTAACCAAAAGCCACGGTAGAAAGCCCGAATTCGAGGTGAAGCGCGTTTTGGGAGACGGAGAGGTTGACGCGATCAAAATAATTGACCAGCACGCCGAACCCGAGCAGGAAGGCTATTCTCCACCGTCTGCGAGGAACGTCTGTTGTATCAGTGGAGATTTTTGATGGCATCTTTAGTGTCAGAGGTGCGGTCTTCCGGGTGCATTCAGATCATACAATCACGCCTGCCCTGGCGCTGAAGCGGCATCGCCGAAGTTTTCAAATAAGACTGGATTGTCATTCCAGATCAGCGTCCGTCCCCTGCGCCGCGTGAACAATAGAGTCTCTCATACCCCGCTCAGGGGCCCGCGCGCTTCGTCTTTTGAATAATGCCAGCGCCTGGATTACAATCGCGGCGCTGACCATTACGCCCGATATTACGACCCAGGGAAGATGTCGTTTCTCGATCAATTGATAGGCGATTCCGTGCAGGATGGTAAGCGCAAAGGCCAGATAAGTGTATCGCTGCCAGTATTTCCAGCGGGACCTCCCAAGGGCGCATAATGAAACATCGTTGGAGATAGCAAGAAGCAGCAGGAACAGCAAGGCGGCAAGCAGTCCGGAATAATTGGCCAATCCGAATTGCGTGTTCTGGATCTTAAGCGGGTGAAGGCCCCGGAAGAAATACATCCACATGCGCCCTCGCAGATGGACCGTTAGGCCGACGGCGGTATGAAAGATCGCCAGCACTCCCGCCCATATTCCGATATCGCGTCTCAGGTCAAAGCTGACCGGATTGGGCCGGCAACGCAGGACATTCCAGGGGCCAAGCCATAGCGATCCCGCGAGGAACAGCAGCGCCGCATAAGCGGAACCCATGCTTAGACGGTGGCGAACATCCGGAGGAGGAGTGAGCCTGTAGACCAGGGCAGTGGCCGCAAGCGCTAGCAGCGCAAGGACAAGATGTCGTCTGCCACGTCGTATCCAATATTTGCTGCTTTGGGTAATCATGTATTCTTTTTCTGCCCTCCGGGCCTATGTTCTTCGTTCTTCAAGGGGCAGTGCTTTGCGAAAGCACATCAAGAGGTCCACAGGAAGCCAATTGCATCCAGTGGACGTTGGTATTGTAATCACCTATTGAAGATGACCCTCGTATAATGCGGTTTTCATCATGTTCTCATATTCGCGGCCCCGGAGTTTAAGATCATCGAGAGAGGCGAACGGACACTGAACAAAAATCTTCATCTCAGACCTGACCCGGAGATGCCCTGGCGGAAGCCGCGCTCCATAATTATCTTTTTCTGGCTGCTCTTATTTTGTCACTGCTGGTTGAACGGCGAAGGACCTCGAACCACCAAGCCGGATGTCGTGCTGAATGGAGTGCTTACCCATGCCGACCATCAGACGTATCGCATGGTCCCGTTCACTGTCCCCGAAGGCGTATACCGCATCACAGTCGAATTTTCTTACACGGGCCGGGAGCAGCGGACGACTGTTGATTTGGGTTTAGCCGATCCTGCTGGCTTTCGAGGCTGGAGCGGCGGCGGCAAACATACCTTCACCATCTCCGAGTCTGACGCAACCCCATCGTATTTGCCTGGGCCAATTCGTGCGGGTGTATGGAAGCTGATCCTGGGCATTCCAAACCTTCGTCCCGGGGTCCGCTCCGAATACACGGCACGGATATTCTTTTTTCGCAGCGGGGCGGCGACTCTTGAGGAGCAATTCAGCCCGTCGTTACGGGCAGGTCCAGCATGGTATCGCGGCGATCTTCACATGCATACCGCGCATAGCGATGGACACTGTGCGAGCCAGAGCGGCAAGACCGTTCCATGCCCGGCATTCCTGACGCTTGAAGCCGCATCCAATCGCGGACTCGATTTCATAGCTGTCACTGACCATAACACCATATCGCAGTACAACTCCCTGCGCGAACTCGCGCCCTATTTCGACCGCTTACTGCTGCTTTTCGGACGCGAGATCACTACCTTCCAGGGGCATGCGAATGTTTTTGGGACCGCGCAATTTGTGGATTTCCGCGTCGGCAGCCCGGAAGTGCCGGATATGAACACGCTCCTGCGGCGGGTGAGTCAATTGGGCGCCATGGTTTCGATCAATCATCCCATGGCCCCCAGCGGCGAGGAGTGCCTGGGCTGTGGATGGCATCCGCAACCCGACGCGGACCTGCATCTTGTGCAGGCGGTCGAGGCCGTCAATAGTTTGGATGTGGGCACCAGGTACTCAGGCATTCCGTTCTGGGAGGCGCAGCTATCGATTGACCGGAATTGCCGGCAGCGATAATCATCAGGCTTCGAAGCCACTCTCCGAGCAGGGGTCGATCGGCGCTCCGACCACGGTTGTTTATGCGGCTGAGCTCTCCGCTCCCGCCATTCTTGACGCGATTCGATCCGGGCATGTCTTTATCGATGTGGAGGGCTCCCGTGACCGTTTGCTGGAACTCAGTGCAAAGGTGGATGGACGCACGGCGATGATGGGAGATGTACTCCTGCTGGCAAGCGACGCGACCGCGAATTTCACCGTTCACGTGACCCATGCCGCCGGCAGCAACATCGAAATCATCGAGGACGGCAAACCCGTCGCGGCGTTTGCCGCAACGCTCAAAACCGAAGACGACACAACGACCTTTTCATTGCGCGGAGACCAGCAAAGGCATTGGCTCCGGGCCGGAGTGCGTTCGCCGAGCGGAAAGCTGCTGCTTGTCGGTAATCCGATTTATCTGAATTTTTAAAAGGGGGTGAATCATGCGAATCGTCGCAGTGAAGAGGCAAATTACTGCTTTGCTGTCTCTCCTTATTCTCTTTGCAACGACCGGACCTGTTGTCGGGCAATCGGATAAGCCGGAGGGCTGGAAGCCGGGCCATCGCGTAGTCATGGATGCCCACAACTGCTATCCCTACGATGGGCGCTGGAATGACCGCATTACACGCGCCCTCTCCGCGGGCACACCGCTCGCAATTGAGCAAGACCTCGCCTGGTACACCGACCCCAAAACTCATGAGTCCCGGATTGTGGTCAGCCATGATGCCAAACCTACGGGCGAAGAACCCACGCTTCAGGATTATTTCTTCAAACGCATTAGACCGCTCATGGAGGAAGCGCTGCGCGAGAAAGACCATAAAGCGTGGCCGCTGATCACACTGAATCTAGATTTCAAAAGCGAACAGCCGGAGCTGCTCGCCGCTGTCTGGAAGCTGCTTGGGGATTACGAAGGCTGGCTCACGACAGCGGAGCGTCAGCCCAACATTTCTCAGGTGTCATCGCTTACTGTCGGTCCCTTACTGGTGCTGACCGGAGATTCAGACGCGCAGCAGGCGGTCTTCAACGATCAGGTGCCGGTTGGGCAAAAGCTGCGCGTATTTGGAGCGACGCACGTTCAAGGACGCGATCCCATGGCAGCGCCGGAAATCCTGGTCCCGAACACCGCAAATAATTACCGCCGCTGGTGGAATAATCCATGGGCAGTGGTGGAAGCTGGAGGCCAGCAAAAGGCAGAGGAGTGGACGCCCCAGGACGCCGAGCGCCTGGCGGCGCTTGTCCATCACGCGCATCGCAATGGTTTCTGGATCCGCTTCTATACGCTCGATGGGGGCAGCGAGAGCGAGTTCCGGGAGAATGGATGGTTCACAAGCTACAACTTCGGATCGTTGCCGGCAGCGGAGCTCCGCTGGCACGCCGCGCAAAAAGCCGGCGTGGACTACATCGCGACCGACCAATATGAAAAGCTAGCCCTCATGCTTCGGAAGAAGTAGCTCCAGTGGGTTGCTTGAAATCATCGATAGAGGACTTCAAAATCCCCTCTATTTTTTCCCGATTGCCTATTGGCAATGTCTTCAGCGCGGCTTCGGCCAGCTCGCGGTAGACGCGTTTAAGGTCAGCATTTTTTCCCAAGACCTGCAGGTGCTTCAGGATGGTCCCCACATCTCCGCGCCTTAACGGACCGCTGAATGCCGCCTCCGGCCCTTTTTCGAGATAGTTCTCCAGGGTGCGCCGCAGGATCGCCGCCGCGCGTTTCCGCGCCTCATCGCGACTTAATCCGGCCAGTTCTCCAGCCGCCTCCATTTGCGTGAGATAGGCAATCAGCAGTGGTGACGCAAAGCTGCTAAAGGCGTGATAGGCCGCCTTGTTTTCCGGTTCGACCTGGAAGATGGAGGCCTTCATTCTGCGCAACAATGGACGCATCCGGCGCAGCGCCGCCTCATCTCCTTCCAGCGCCACCGGCACCTGGGCGAGCGATGCTGGGGAATTGGCCACGAAGCTCATGAGCGGATGCGCGGAGGCCGTCCAGGCGCCCGCTTTGCGGAAGGGCTCCAGAGCGCTGCTGGAAAGCGCGCCACTGGAGTGAAGCACGATTTTGTTTTCCCATCCGGGCCGTACCGCGGCCACGGCCTGCGCGCATTGGGGAATATAGTCATCGGGAATGCAGAGCCAGAGAACGGCAGCCGAGAGCTCCGCGGCCGCAAGCGTATGGACAGCGGCGCCCACCTGCCTGGCCAGGGTCCGCGCATGTTTTTTTGATTCCGGCAGGTTGCGAGTGACGATCTCTGCGACCGTGAAACCGGCCCGATGCAGCGCATGCGCCAGCACGCGCGCCAGTTGACCGCTGCCTACGATGCAAAAGTCAGGTTGCCGCTTCGAACTTTTGGAGTGCCGCGCGCTCTGAGGCATTCTTATGGTTAACATCTCCCCGGTTGTAATCCAAAGCTTGCTGAATGTTACCCTATCGGCACCATGAAAAAGAGCACGCAGGGCGCAAAAGCCGAAGTCACGGAAAGCAAGATCGTATATCAAGGGAAGGTCTTTCAAATCGCGCAGGACACCGTGCGCGAACCAAACGGAGTCAAGGCCGTAAGGGAAGTAGTGCGGCACTCGGGATCGGCAGTCATACTGGCCGTTGATGATGCCCAGCCGGAGCCGCGAGTGCTTCTTGAAGAGCAGTTTCGCTATGCCGCGAACGATACCCTATGGGAGGTCCCCGCTGGGCGCGTCGATCCCGGCGAATCGCCGCTTCAGGCCGCCCAGCGCGAGCTGATCGAAGAGACCGGTTTTACCGCCAAACGGTGGAAGCCTGCCTTCGAGTTCTATGCCAGCCCCGGTTTCCTTGATGAGAAGATGCATGTTTTTCTTGCCCAGGGCCTTAAAGCCGGGGAGGCCACACCGGAAGAAGATGAGAAGATCAAGGTCCGTTTTTTTTCTCTTTCCGCCGCCCTGCGCATGTGCCAGAACGGCAAGATCCACGATGCCAAGACCATGACCGCGGTTTTCTGGTTTCATTCCCTCCAAGTGAAGACCAATACCTCCAAACGCAGGAGTAAAGCCGGAAAGGGAAGAGGTTAAGGTAAAAAAAGCCTGTTCTGATGCGGGTTTCACTATGGTTACTCTCTTGACAACAGCAAGGGAAACGGGGAGAATTGATTCCATCACCAAGCACTCTTCCGCAGTCCAACCATGGCCCGCCATAAACTCCAGAGTTTCCCTCTAGGCAGCGCTGGCGTAGCTTGCTCTGTTGAAGTCGCTCTGGTTAATTTGGGCCCCTTGGGCGGCCCCTCGACGGCGAAAACGCCGCCAGGGTCGCAAGCCAGGCCCGCAAGTGGAAGGTACATGTACGTGGCACGTATTAAAGGAACAGTGAAGTGGTTTAATAATGCAAAAGGTTTTGGATTCATCGGCCGCGAAGACGGGCCTGATGTTTTCGTCCATTACAGCGCCGTGATAGCAGAAGGCTATAAGACCCTGCAGGAAGGCGATCCCGTGGAATTCGAAATTGTGCAGGGACAAAAAGGACCTCAGGCCGATAAAGTGACCAGAGCATCCTGATCCATAGCGGCTTCAATTTCCTGGAATCAAGACTTGAACCCAGCCGGATGGCTGGGTTTTTATTTTCTGCACAGCGTAAACGCCGGGATTTTCGCTTACAACTTACCAACCTTCTCCGGACGATGGAATTGCTCCAGCTCCTGAGCATGTTTGTGGGCGCGTTGCAAGCTGCCGTTCTCAAACGATGCCAGCGCGAATGCGCTGAAGAGCGGATGCGGCTCCAGCGGCTTGGATTTAAATTCAGGGTGA
>CAYTQA010000073.1:10309-11289 GCA_964439495.1 uncultured Terriglobales bacterium
GAAACTGGCAGCCGAGGAAGTAGGGATGGCCGGGAATCTCGACAATCTCCACGTAGGTCCCATCCGGGGTAGAGCCAGTAATGCGTAGGCCGGCGCCGGTGAGCAGCGCCTCATACTCACGGTTAAATTCATAGCGATGGCGATGGCGCTCGCTGATCTCGGTTGTGCCATACGCCTTGTTGGCCAGCGAACCGGGTTCCAGCTTGCAGTCCCAGGCGCCCAGGCGCATGGTACCACCCAGCTCATCAATGCCCTTGAGCTCCCGCAGCTTGTAAATGATGCGATGGGGAGTGCCGGGATCGAATTCGCTGGAGTCGGCATCGGTCAGCCCGCAGACGTTGCGCGCATATTCAATGCAGGCGGTCTGCATGCCCAGGCATATCCCGAAATAAGGCACGTTATTCTCGCGGGCATATCGGATTGCGTTCAACATGCCGGCGATGCCGCGCTTGCCAAAGCCGCCAGGAACCAGTATCCCGTCGTAATTCTTCAACTGGGATTCATAAGAGCGGTCATTGGGGTCCTTGGTCTCCAGTCCCTCGGCTTCCACCCAGGTCACGTTCAATTTCAGGTTATGGGCAAGTGCGCCATGGACCAGCGCTTCCTTCAGCGATTTGTAGGAATCCTCATATTCCACGTATTTGCCCACAATTGCGATAGAAACCTCGCCGCGCGGATTGTAGATGCGATGTACCAGCTCTTCCCACTTTGAGAGGTCCCGGTCCTTCATGTGGGGAGCGACCTTTTCATCAATGTGCAGATACCTGAGCGCCAGGCGGTCCACTGCTTCGTTCGCGAAGACCAGCGGCACTTCATAGATGGAAGCGACGTCCTTGGCGGTGATCACCGCACCTTCTTCCACGTTACAGAAAAGGGCAATCTTGGATTTGATTTCCTTGGAGAGGAAGCGGTCAGTGCGGCAGAGGAGGATGTCCGTCTGTATTCCAACACTAAGCAGCTCTTTTACCGAGTGCTGCGTG
>CAYTQA010000074.1:0-11212 GCA_964439495.1 uncultured Terriglobales bacterium
GAAATACCGCTACACCAATGTGGAGTGGTATGCGCAGGATACCTGGAAGCTCACGCGCCGGCTGACGCTTGATTATGGCATGAGATTTTATTGGATCCAGCCACAATACGATCAGTCACTGCAGACCTCGACCTTCTTATCTTCCGCCTTCGATCCGAGCAAGGCGCCCCGGCTCTATCAGCCGGCGTTTAACTCGACTGGCCAACGGGTCGCCTATGATCCGGTGACGGGACAGTATCTGCCTGCCTACGCGATCGGCCGCATCGTGCCGGGGTCCGGCAATATCACGGATGGAATTTTGCAGGCCGGCAATGGAATCAACAAGTATCTGATGCGGGACCGCGGGATCCACTATGGCCCGCGTTTTGGCTTCGCCTACGACGTGACCGGTCGCTCGAACTTCGTCGTGCGTGGGGGAGGCGGCATGTTCTATGACCGCTACCAGGGAAATATCATCTTCGATGAAATCACGAATCCCCCCACAATTTTTCAGCCCAGTCTCACCTATGGACTCGTAAATCAAATCAGCTCCAGCAACGCGCTCCTTGGACCTCCGAGCCTCAGCGCGCTCCAATACCAGGGCAAAGTTCCCACGCTGTACAGCTTCAGCCTGGGTGTTCAAACCAAGCTGCCGTACTCCTTCGTGTTGGATACCGCCTACGTCGGATCACGGTCCAGCCATCTGCTCCAGCGCATCAACCTGAACGCGGTCCCCTATGGCGCGACCTTCCTGCCACAAAATCAGGACCCCACCAAGACAACTACCTCATCCACGCTGCCCGGCCAGAATGCCCTTCCGGCTGACTTCCTGCGGCCCTATCGTGGGTACGGAAATATCAACGATACCCTGGAAAATGGATCGAGCAACTACAACTCATTGCAGGTGACCCTGAATCGCCGCTTTGCAAAAGGACTGTTCACAGGAGTGGCGTACACCTGGGGCAAGGCCCTGGGCGTGACCTCGGACGATCGCGGTTTCATTCGCATTGACAACCTGAACCGGCTGGTGAACTATGGACCGCTGAGCATCGATCGGCGACACACACTGGTGGTCAACTACATCTATGAAATCCCGAATGCGTTCTCAGCAGACACTTGGCTGCATACATTGCTGGATGGATGGCAGATCGCAGGCTTGACTCGATTACAGACCGGGACCCCCTATGAGGTCAGCTTCGGAGTGAATGGATACAATAACCAAAATATTACGGGCTCCTATACCGAGGGGGCGCGTGTGCTGGTTGTGGGCGATCCGAAGGCCGGCGTCACCAGTGACCCATATCATCGGCTGTCTCCCAGCGCATTTGCGCCACCGCCAGTGGGCAGCATTGGCATAGGGGAACGCCGCAATCCGTTTACCGGGCCGGGTATCAATAATACCGATCTGAGTTTGCAGAAATCGTTCCCCTTCCGCGAGCGCGCCGCGATCCAGTTACGCATGGACGCGTTTAATGCCTTCAATCATACTCAGTTCAGTGGGATTAACAGCAATATCCAGTTCAACAGCATCACCGGTGGCGTGGCGAATGCGGCGAATCCGACTACAAACAAAAACGGCTTCGGCTCGGTTTCCGGAGCTCGCGATCCTCGCATTCTGCAGCTCGCTGCGCGCATTGTTTTTTGAAGCAGGAGGTATCCAGGGCACAACCGGAAAAGCAGTTGGGATCAAAAGTCCACGTGCATGCGCACCGAGGGCACGATCACCGGACCGCGATCGCGGTTGTACCCTGGATCCACGATGTAAGAGAGGCCAAGCGCGTAATAGAGCCCTCGCCATGTGTGCAGGTTGTAGTAGCTCTCGAGGATGTTCTCGCGGCCGTAATTCAGATTGCCGTCGCCCAATAAAAAGCCGCGTCCACCATATTTCAGATAAAGCTGGTGGTCTTTCGAGATCGCATTGCTGACCAAGGCGAGCCCTATTTTGTCGAGGGGCCGTCCCCAGCGGTCTCCGCTGTAATCTCCGCCGATCGATACCGTCTGGTCCACCTCGGTGTACGCGAATGATTCATGCTGGCCTTCATTCCAGCCGAATCGGGCAAAGGCCCGGGCATGCGCGGAGAGCTGCTGCTCGGTATTGAAGCCGAAGCCGTATTTCACCGCCCCGAAGCGCCCGTGTGTCGTAATGTCGGGCGTCGCCTCCTGGCCGCTCAGAAAAGCGGCCACGGCCTCGCGGTAGCTGCCCATGTGCGCGTGATTTATATAGCTGAGGACGCGGACCGTCCCCGGCTTGCCCCACCAGAGTCCCTTGCGCAACTCAAACTCCACGTTCTCTCCGCGCGCGCGGCGCAGGTCCCAATCGAGGTTAATGCCGTTGGCCACGGTGGGCATCAGCATCACTCCATAGCGTGCGGCCCAGATTCGGTCCTGATATTCGACGACCCCGCCATAGGTATAACCGCGGGTGTCCGCCGCGTAGTCGTACGCCCCGTTGTTGTCGAGGGTCCAGTTCGTAAACTGAAGATGACTGTCGCTGCCGACCGAGTTCAGATCGAATGAGTCGGGCACGCCCATTTTGCCGGCGCGCAACTCCAGGCGGCGCACCGGGAGCTCGGTTGCCAGATTCAGCGGCCCGCGCTCGTTCTCGGTGGTCTGCTTGCTGAGCGGAACAATCTGATGCAGCTCCACGCGCGCCACGTAGGGCTTTGACGACAGGTCCGGATTTCGAACAACGTCCAGGTTAGTGAAGCCGGCGAGGCCGAATGCCTGGCTGAGGCCGCGTCCTCCGGCACTTTCGAAGTCGAGCAGAAATTCCGTGTGGCGGCGGGTGTGGGGTAGTTGCAGGCCCAGGTACAGGGTCCCCAGCAGCGACGTCTTATACTCGCCGGCATTGCTGAAGCTGTTGGGGCCGGAATAGGCCGCATGAAAAGGCGGGTGCGCCTGAAAGATCACATTCGCCTGCCCTGAAATCCAGTAGGGAGCGGAATCCGGGTGGTCGAAAATCGAGGGAGGCTTGCCGGAATCGGTTGCGCTGCAATCGCCGGGTGGAGCGCATGAAGTGGTTTGCGCCGCGACCATCCACTGGGTGAGCGCAAGGAACATAATGAGATGAAACGTCCGCATCAATTGCCTGCCATGCTGCACTACATGGGACACCTCCTTCCATGCAGTTGAAATAATTCTATTTATGAATGTCTTCGCGCCAATTTGTACTCCAAAAGAAAGAAGGCGCGAGCTCAATCAGCGCTCTTGGGAAAATCCCAATAGATCAGTTCCATGGTAAATGAGCAGCAGGGGGAATCGGGAGCAGATCGAGCCTCAATCCTGATGTTGAAATCCTGACTGCTCGAATTTGCGAGAGTAGTTATGGGACTGACGGTCCCGCGATCGCAGCCACAACTCGATGGCGAGGGTGTTGATGGAAAAGCCGATCCAGAAGGCGATGCCGAAGAACTGATTGGGCGCCAGATGGGTGAGGGGGCTGGTAGCAAAAAAGATTCCCATCACCGGTCGCGTGGTGGCGATGCCGAGCAGGACCGCGATTGCCCGCAGCATCCATCGGCGCTTCAAGGGCCATTCGCCGCGTCGCATATGCCGGTAGGCGCGAAGCAGCGAGAACAGAAAGAGCGTATTGAAAACCAGGACGGCGGAGCGCTCCACCCATCCGCCGATGGAATACGCGCTCATGGCATAGGCGGTAATCCCGACCACCGCGCCCAGGGGGAAGAGCAGACGGTCCGGCCAGCCCGTACTGGTGGAGGCGCGAAAGACAGCAAAGGGCGCAACCACCACAAAGGCCAGCGCGGGAAGAATGTGCGCCAGCGTGAGCGCCGCGTGGGAGGCGAATGCCGCATCCAGCCCGGCCATCTGGGGCGGAGCGGAACGCGGAGGAGAGGCAAGCGCAAAGACGCGCCGCAGGACCACCGCAATCGCGATCACGATGCAGATCCAGAACGCTGTTCGCAGCCAGAGCGAAGCCGCGGGCCGCTCTGGCGCGCCGGCGTCCTGCATGCCCGTATGCGCTGCTGTGTTCATGGGGCCCTCCTTGATTGAACTGTTCTCAATTTCATTTACGCATTATCACGTTAAGATGTTGCCCGTCGTGGCCCCGCGTTCAGAATGGAATATGCAGACTGTGTAGCCCAGACGCCCTCGGCTGGGGGCCGCTCCTGGTTTTTGCGTCTCGGACCCTTAGCGGTAAAATCCTGCTTACCTCGGAGCACCCGTTTCGACTGCGCTCATGCAGCCTAATGTCACAGAGAAAACGCCTACGGCAGTGCGGAGAATGAGTTGTTTTCTTCGCAAACCCAGCACTGAAAGGTGCTGGGCTACTCCCGCGTGTCCCTCCCGGGACTCAGGCGACAGTTCCTCACCGGGCATTCGACGACAATTCCTCCACGGGGCATTTGAGGGCTGCCCGTCACGGGACATCGGACGGCAGTCCGTTGCGGGGCATTTAACGGCAACCCGTCACCGGACTTGGACGCAAACCGGCGCCGAGGGCCATCCGGGAGCTGACGGCTGACAGCTTGCTGGAAAAATCCCATTTTCCCGCCACAATGTTCACCATGTTCACCTTTTGCATGTAAGCCATGTGCTTTCATCAGCTTGCGGCGGTGAACATTGCAAAACCCTATGTTCACCCATGTTCACCACGTTCACCTTTTTGCACAATTTATGGTGCAACAGTTAGATAGCAGCTCTCAGTTGGCAGATATCAGGTGGCAGTTCCTTCGCGAAGCCAGCCATGTTGGTATTTGAATCGGACCGAGGGCGCGCATATGTAAACCGAAAGGGGCAGACATTGCAAGGGAAAAGAGTCTAGCGGCAGATGGCAGCTATCAGGTGGCAGCTCGCAGGTGGCAGCCGAGGGTGGGCTGTGCCACACAATGATCGGAACCGGGATGCCCACCGTCCGCGCAGGACCGCGGGCGAGAGTAGCCCAGGGATTTATTGCTGGGGAAGCTTGCGTTATGAAATGTGAATCCCGCAGGGGTGGCACGGTCTGCGCTACATTTCAAAGCGCAATTCGGTTGGGTTCAGGTCGGGGTGTCGCGCCTAACGGCGCTTTCGATATTTATACTTTGCCCCAGCCCTGGCGGGCTGGGCTAACCTCTGCCGCGTCTTCGGCGCTTGACTGCTCCCGCCATCCACGTTGAATCCGCTCAAGATGACCAATTTAAAAAGGTGACAGGTGAAGGTGAAGATGACCGCCAATCACCACAGCCGAGGGCGGCTATGCCACACGATGATCGGAATCGCCCGCCGCCCGCGCAGGACTCGAGGGCGGTTGTGCCACGCATCTGCGGAATGGAGAGATGACATGGTTAAAGGGAAGATGACAAAGTTGAAGCGCCGGAGGCGCGACGTGATAGTAGCCCAGCAATTTATTGCTGGGAAGCTTGCTTCCTGAGGCCACATGGGAGGCGCATACATTACCGGCGTCTTTCGACTCACCGGCACTCGCTCAAGGTCGACAACTTGAAAAGATAGAAAAGGTGAAGAGGACTGGATTAGACTTCTTCTATCTTCAAAAATTAATGCAGATTTGATTCTTATTTTTCATAATCTTAAAGCAATATTATGAAGAGAATGTCTCCGGCGGAGATGGCGGAGCCAAACATCCCGACATCGGCTGCCAGGATCATCGCGTTTTTCCTCCTCACCTAGGCCATCACCTGGGCCTGTTGGGTTCCGGTTGTTACCGGCGCTATCCGCGCACGCACGCCGCTGATCTCATTGCTGTGGATCGCCGGCGTTTTCGCGCCATCGCTGGTCTCACTGGCGCTCACGTCGCAAGAGCAGGGAAGCGCCGGTGTGCGAGCGCTGCTGAGCCGGGCAGTTCAGTGGGATGTGGGAGGGCGCTGGTACGTGTTCGCCATCCTCTACATGATCACAATCAAGCTCGCGGTGGCGCTGATCCATCGCCTGGCCCTCGGGTCATGGCCGCGCTTCGGGCACGAAGGGCCGCTGGTCATGCTGGTCGCGATCGCGCTCTCCACCCCGGTGCAGTTCGGCGAGGAGGCGGGATGGCGTGGCTACGCGCTGCCGCGCCTGGCCCGGCGCATGGGGTTCGGCGGTGCCAGCCTACTGGTCGGCGTACTGTGGGCGTGCTGGCATATCCCGCAATTTTTCCTGGCGAGCGCCGACACCTACCACCAATCGTTTCCGATCTGGGCGGTAGAAGTGACCGCGATGTCGGTGGCGATGGCGTAGCTCTACACCCGCGTAAAGAGCAGCCTGCTGCTCATGATGTTGATGCACGCCGCCAGCAACAACACCAAGGATATCGTCCCCGCGGCGCTGGCGCATCCAGCTGGCACGTTCTCGCTGCAAGCGTCTCCGGTGCTGTATCTCACGGCCACGTGCCTGGCGGTGGCGGCGGTGTACTTCCTGGCGCGCATGCCGCGACGTCCGGAGGCGTTCCGGTAATGAAGGTCAGTTTTTCAGCACCTGCTAGGGCGCCTAAGCGGTGACGCCGATCACCGCATCGTGTACAGGCGCCGCATAGTATGCTTCATGGATTTTCAGCTCAGGTTTAGCAGGGGTGAGGGTTTTTGAGCGCACCGTTGATCGTCCCCAACGCTTTATTAAGTCTGGGTACATGGAGCGTATGTCTTCCCGCATCCTGTCGAAGTCATCAAAGGTGAACCCGTAGCACGCCTTCACGGACCCGGTCGATAGATAAAACTCAACGTAATCTGGTCCTTTGCCTTCTTCTCCCTGCTGTTCGCCTTCGCTCCACTCGGCCCCAAGTATCTCGGCGAGCGGAGCAACGGTGACCGAGTGAAGCCGAAGTACGTTTTGCTCCAAATCATGTGACTGGGATAAATCTCAATGCGCTCACGGCGAATTAAGGACAGGAGAATTGCACCCGAAATACAGCCAAAGATGACAAACCCAAAAACCCCAGCGGAGCGAAGTGTATTCCGCAAGCCGACAAAAATTAATTGATACCCTATGAAACAAACCCAAGCGATGCTCGAGAGAAACTGCCAGCCGAAGCTCGGGCGGATAGTAAACGTCAGCGGTGCAGGAGTGCAACTGACCGTGTATGGCATAGAGCGTCGCCTCCACCCTTAGGATTGGGCAGAAAATAAAGTCTACGCGGGAGGGGCTCCGGACTCAATCGACTTTTTGGGGGGAGAGAGGACCCCGGCACACCGGGATTTCGGCTGGCGGGCTTAGACGTCGCCAATGCGCCTCAATTTGAACCTCCGACCGAATGGTCGGTCCTGAAGGACAATTTTAGAACTTTGCTGCACTATGCTGCACTTTGACGGGACCCATTCGGATCAATCAAGAGACATTTTCAACCCCGAGGCAGCACACCGAATGTTAGGGATCACTTTGCGGTCGGTCATCGCGTCGTCAGGTAATACGCAAAGTTTGGCCAGCATAAGAACACGAACCGATGGCAGCGCCGAACACCGAAACATTTTTAATCCCCTGTTCCGCCGGGTAGGCTGTTTTTGTCTTTCACTTGAACGGCAGCGAGACAAAAACAGATACGGGCGGACACGGGGAAAACGGAGCGCAGCGAAGGGTGGCAGGGCGCGAGAGTCGGCGCGGTGAGTGCCAAAATGCTCTTGCTTTTTTTTGGCGCGAAAGCGGCGCTTAGACCTCGTGACCGTCCGAGCCGTGGCCGAACGGCGATCACCGAGCGCAGCGGAGTGGGCGAAAGACGCGCAGCTTACAACTAGGTTCTCAACCATGTCTCTCGATGTATCGCAGGGGGTGGGAGTGAGGATAACTCTTTAATGCCATTGTATTTTGTTAAGGTGTTCATTATAAAGCATTTGTATGATACTTTCGTGTTTACGAAAGTGTTCATAAAGGAAAGTTTTCCTTTACAAGATGTTTCTCGATTGAGAAAATAGTTGCGTGAATCCGAGTCCCAGAAATCAGACTGAACGCCTCATAGCCGAGGCTCTTCGCAACCAAGTTCCGATCAAGGATCTGCCGGGAGTATCGATCCGCGACGTGCGCGAACAGCCGGAGCAACCGTTCGACATCAGTTTCGAGTTGTTATCTGGTCCCAATCGCGTTCAGGTATTAGGCGAGATAAAGCCCACATTTTCTCCACGTTTATTAGAAGAAATTTCTCCCTGGATTCAACGGCTGAAGTCGCTTCGGAGTGACGTTGCGGTTGCTGTGCTTGCTCCGATGCTGTCGCCGCAGGCACAAGCTTTTTGCATTGAAAACGCCATCGATTTCATGGACCTCGCCGGAAATGTGTTCATCAATGTCCCCGGCAAATTCATACTGCAAAGAAGCGGCAAGCGCGTTCGAAGTGTATCGGGGTCTGACGACGATGGTCTACGCACGATGAACGTCTTTTCTGGGCGTTCCTCACGGATTCTTCGGGTAATGCTGGAGAAACCGAAAACTTGGGGGATCACGGAGATTGCGCGAGAACTCAGTGCCGAGAGTGCCCGTTTTGTAGCGATGTCTCCAGGTCCGGAAGTTAGTTTTGAGATCAGTCTAGGGGCTGTATCAAAAGCTGTTGCGAGTCTTGAAGAGCAGCTGTTGATAAGGAGAAGAGGCGGGGACATCCTCATACCCGAGCCCTCTCGACTGCTTGAACAGTGGGGGGAGAAATACAAAGAGCGTTATCGGTGGAGATTGAGAAGTTCTTTCCAGACCAGCAATCCTTTCGGTAGTGATTTGCAAAGGATTGCTGAGGGTCTTGAACGCTTGGTGCCCAATCGCTACGCATTCACGGGAGCATTGGCAGCCTCAGCGGAGGCGCCTTTTATTGATATTGACGTGGTGGATGTCTTCCTTATGCCCTCAGAAGCTGATAGGAAACTTCGCGAACTGAAAACAGCTTCCAGCGTAGGGCCATCGCTACGCTTTATTTATCCCTACGACGTGGGTGTGCTTATGTATTCGAAGCGGGTTGGGCCGGCAGTGAGTGTCTCGACCATCCAAAGTTATCTCGACCTCTATGCGCGCGGGGGACGGGATTTGAAACAGGCAAATCATCTGCTCACAACTAATATTCGGCAACGCTGGCGGACTGCATGATCCCGGAACCACAGCGAACGTATGTTCTGGAGTTGTTGAAGGCTCTTGGCCCGGCGGGAGACGAGTTTGTCGTGGCCGGCGCTCAGGCGATGAAATTCGCTCTCGACGGCGCAAGGGCAACTAAAGATATTGATTTTGTGCTGGACGTTGTTGGATTACGAGGTGAAAAGCTGGCATTAGGCCCTCGGTTAAAGGAACTGGGATACACAGTTGTGGAGGGCTCCCAAAACTTCCAATTCGAGAAGTGGATACCTAACAGCACTGAAATCATTCGCATCGAGTTCATGGCCCCTGAGGAGTTCAAACGAGATAAGGACTTTCGAGTCGATATTGACAAGGGTATTCACGCGCGGGCTTGCACTGGAGGAAGCATCGCTGTAGCCGAGTCAGCTGTTCATGAATTGTCTGGAAAGTTGCCAGACGGGACGGCTTTCGTTGGTCGGATAAGGGTGACGAAACCGCACGCCTTGGTGATGTTGAAATTATTGGCACTCGATGACCGATACAAGAACATTCGCGGTCCTGCCGAAGCTAAACATGACCGCGAAGAGGCACGGACCCATTCGGCTGACATCATCGCGATCGCAACCGCACAAGGCAATCCAGGTCAATTTAGAAGAGACATCGCGTATCAGTTTCGTTCCGATCTGGTGTTGGGTGTGCGAGTTCTGAACATTCAACGCCAATACTTCGCTGAACTTACATCGCCCGGTTTCTTGGTCTACGAAGAATTCATCGTTGCTGACAAGCCTATTGATCGTGAGGTACGGCGAGCAGTGAGTGAAGAGTTGAATCGAGCCCATCAGATGATGATTGGGTTGCTACCTGCAAAGGAATTCTATGAGCTGCTCGGAGCGGTAGACGACAGCTGCGATATCGAGCGAAACCCAGGACTAGTGGAAGAATTCCTGTCGAATTTAGAGAAGACTCGTACGTCACTCCCGGATAAGGCGGCAATTGAGCGTATCCCAGGTTCGGCATTCGGTGGTGCTTTTAAAAAAGGGGAGACATTTACAACGAGCGCTGAATCGGCTCTAAAAGCAGTATCAGAGGAAGAGCGGCAAATCTTGAGTGCTTACGTGGATCATTGCGGTAACAAACTGCGTGGTCAGACGGAACTGACGAAGCGATTTCCCGTTGCTCTAGCTGTGAAGGCAAAACCTGCATAGACGATGACCAGAAATATCACCAGCGCGGACGTCAAACGACTCCTCTTGGACTCGGGAGGTATTTGCGCTTTTCCGGAATGTGGCCGGCGACTGGCGAGCCCGGACTCCGCTGCGGAGAGTGGGGCCATAATCGCAGAGTTGGCCCACATTGTGGCCGACGGACAAATTTGTAAGTGTTTGAAAAGAATTGGTCGGGGAGAGAGGATTTGAACCTCCGACCCCCTGGTCCCGAACCAGGTGCTCTACCAGGCTGAGCCACTCCCCGAGGTCATTTTGGCGGGAACAAGACAGAAATTCACAGTGCGATCCATGTCTTGCGGGTTGACAGTGAAAATTATAACAGACCTCCGGCAGATGGCAGATGGCAGCTCTCAGATCACAGGTTGCAGATGGCAGGTCGCAAATCGCAGATGGGAGCCCGCAGATGGCAGGGCTGTTCCGCCTCGCCCCTCTATCTAAGTCGGCAACCCCCGCTCACCACATCCTACAGAGAAACATCAGGCAGCAAAAAGGTCACGGCTGCATCGGAAACCTGCCAGCTGAGAACTGTCTTTCTGCTCATCTGAGGGCTTCCTTGCCTCGTGTTCCAACAGGGAAGTGTCGAAAGTTATATTGCGGGATCTTTTATCTTCGCTAAAATCGGAGGCATCCCGATCCCCCGAACGGCTGATTGAAGGTGAATGTAAGGGCCTGGGGCGGACATCGCCGCACCTGCGCTACAGCACTGCACCACAGCGTCATGCTCTTTCGGGTACATCGAATGGGATTTCCCAGGACTGCAACCTCGTTATGAAAACCGAGATCCCGCCGCCGGCCAAATGGATCCTGACCTTGCTCCTTCTGGGCTGTGCCGCGGCGCTGGCCTTCAATCGGGATTTTTACAATTCATCGCTGGTCTCGGCCTACTTCGCCCTCACCCTGGCGAGCACCCTGATGCTGCACATGCGGATCCGGCCGGCGATGCCCGACGTGGTCTACGTCCTCCTGGGGACTGCGCTGATGGCCGCCGTCGATTTCGGCGGGCTGCGCTTTCCGGTGCAGATCATGGCCCCATTTGCGTTTCTGGGGCTCAGCAG
>CAYTQA010000075.1:0-11171 GCA_964439495.1 uncultured Terriglobales bacterium
GCTTGCGCCATTGCTGTCCATCACCAGCCGCAAGACATGCTGGCCGGCGGAGAGGTTGGTTGCGGGGCCGGTGAGCGTCGTCCAGCTCTGCCATCCGCCGGTGTTGGGGACCGTCATTGTGCCGGTCACATTATTGCCATCCACTTCGATATGGAAGGCGCCACCCTGTCCATTGCTGGCCACGCGCACGGTCGGGGTATAGGAATTCGAACTCGCGGCGTTGACCGTGTACTTCAACCATTCCCCAGCCACCGTCCAGCCCACATCGAAGCCGCCGGAATCGGTTGAGGGCTCCAGGTCCACGCCTTCCGCGGGACGATAGGCTCCATCCTGATTGATTGCATCGGAATCGTGATACGCCGTGCCCTCGCCGCCAACGTCATAATTCGCCGCCGGCACAGTTCCCGGCAACGAGGCGCAGTTGTTGTTGAAGCAGCCCTCTCCATTGGGCAGGGAATACACGCGCACGTAATCCACATACATCGAGATCGGAAAATGGCTGGTGGAGTCGGGATTGCCGGGGAAATTGCCGCCCACTGCCATATTCAGAATGATAAAGAACGGCTGATTGAATACCCATGACGTCCCGGTGGGCAGGGATGCCGGGCTCTGGCTCTCATACCAGCGATTGTCCACAAAAAACATCACCTGGTTGGGCTGCCATTGAATGGAGAAGGTGTGATAGTCGCTGTCGAATCGAGCGCCATTCGGCAGGGTATATGTGCCGGTGAGCGCCGATCCTCCCGAGTAGCCGGGACCATGCATGCTGCCGTGGTTGATGGAGGGCTGCGAGCCGATATTCTCCATGATGTCTACTTCGCCCGAGGCGGGCCACCCCACCGTGCGAATGTCGCTTCCAAGCATCCAGAAGGCGGGCCATGAGCCCTGCGTGGAGGGGAACTTGATACGGGCTTCCACCTTGCCGTACTGGAATTGTTGCAGACCCGCGGTCTTGATCCGGGCGGAGGTGTAGGAGGTGGCGCCGGTCTGGATGGCGGTGATGACCAGGTTGCCATTCCCATCCTGGGCGGCATTTTGCGTGCTGCTGGTATAGGTCTCGAGTTCGTTGTTGCCCCACCCGCTGGCGCCCAGATCGTAAGTCCAGTTGGCCGGGCTGGGTGGAGTGTTGGCCGGAGCATTAAACTCGTCGCTCCAGGCCAGCGGCCAATTGCCGGAGCTGTTTGCAGTGGGAGTTGGGGCGGAGGTGGAAGGTGGGGCGGACGCATGGGTCTGGCCCCCGCAACCAAGGCCAAAAAGGAGCGTTGATGCCATCAGCGCCAGTCTTGCGCGGCTTCCGTGGGAGCTGCTTCTTGAATCCACAGTGTTCATTCGAAACTCTATCCGTTTTTACACTGTGCCATGGAAATCCGAAAGCTAAAAATACTACTGCTCTCCACCTTCCGCCCGCGCGCTGTCGAACAAGAGGTCAAGGCTGTCGGGACCGGCATGATAGAGAATATAGCGGCTCCCGGTATCGCTGTATGCGCGAAAGAGCAGGTCTCCGCGGCTATCGCCATCGGCATCCACCGCATCCACCAGCTCCAGGCGGGGATAAACATCGAGGTGGTTTGAATCCGTGACGCTGGAAAATATCTTGCGCACGCTCAGGTCTTCTTCAACCCGGGCCACTATGGTCGCAAATACCCTCTGCTTTCCCTTTGCCTCCCACCCGCTTAGGACCAGGACCGGCGTATTGTTCAACGCCAGATCGAAGTAGTTGAACTTCACATCCTGCAAAGCCCCCACCGGACCCTGGGCGTGCCGGGCGATCTCCTGGTTCGCAAGCTTCAGCGCCGCCGCACGATAATTTTTCTCTTCCTCCGGCTTGAGCTGGATAGTGTAGGGCCGCGGCTCGGCCCCGTATGCATCCGAAACTGCGACCATCGTCTGTAAATTCGGCGATTTATATATCTTTAAAGGATCGCGATTTCCGGCGGCCTCCTTCTGCTCTTCCTTACTGAGGTGGCGCAGCTTCGGACGATTCGGGTCGCTGTCATTGCGGACCTGTTCCTCATCGTTCGACTCCTTAAATACAGTGGGGCTGCTGCCCTTCCTTAAATGCGGACGATCAGGATCGGCGTCCGACGCGGAGGTATCGCCCGGAGGGCCCTCCGGCTTCGCAGGCGCTGGGGCCTCCTGGCCACGATCTTTGTCCTTGTCCTTTTTATGCCTTTTCTCGTCGGGGACATAGACAGTGGGGTGCCCCACCTCCGGCTCTTTGATCTCGACAGGGGCGTTCTTTGCCAGCTTCGGCTGCTCGGATTCGGTGTGCGGCTTGAAAGAACCCAGCCCATACCACTGCTCCTGCTGGCGCAAAGAGGCGCCGGTCACGAATTCGCCCACCAGCTTGCCATTCTTCAGAACGTCATACTCCACACCCGAATCGATGGCCATGGGCACCGGGTTCACATGATAGATTCCGGCATCGTAATACCTGCCCTGATCGAGGACCGCGATCGGCACGAGCACGCTGGTATGCGGATTGGGCTTATTGGGGTCCCCTTCCCACTGCACCACGGCGATGGCGCGCGGGCCTTTGCGGACCCTGGGCGCGGCGTTCAGCTCCACAACCGGGCCCCAGAACAGCAGATATACAATAATGAGCGTGATGCAGCGGCAGCCGACGCGATGGAAAACGGCTTCCGATTGACTGCGATTGTGGAGAGATCGAAACATGGAAATCAACGATAAAGCTCCTGATTTTACCCTGCCCAACGAAGAAGGCGAAAACCTCTCATTGCATGACCTTAAGGGCGGAGTGGTCGTGCTCTTCTTCTATCCTAAGGCAGATACCCCCGGCTGAACCATTGAAGCGTGCGGGTTCCGCGACGCATTCAAAAAAATCGAGAAGGCCGGAGCGCGGGTCCTGGGTATCTCTGCCGATACGCCCCAGGCCCAGAAAAAGTTTAAAGAGAAATACCACTTGCCTTACACCCTGCTCGCCGATAGCGAGAAGAAGGTCAGCCAGGCCTTTGGCGTCCTCAAAGAAAAGAATATGTACGGCAGGAAGGTGAAAGGAATTGAGCGCACTACCTTTGTGATCGATGGCAGTGGAAAGATCGTGCGCATCTTTCCCAAAGTAAAACCCGAAGGCCATGCCGAAGAGGTGCTTGCGGCATTAAAGGAAAGCTAGGTCCTGCGCGGACGGCGGGAGTTGTCATTCTGATTCTTCAAAAACAAAATGGGGAACCATGCGCTGGTCCCCATTTGTCTTGAATTGCAAATTATCTTTTGTGATGGCGTCGAGCGGCGGAAGAGGTTGAGCCGCCAGTGATGGTAAAGGTCAGGGCCCGTTCTGCGCCCAGCACCGCCTCCTCTTTGCCGGTATAGGCAGCGACTCCGGTTCCCGCTCCGGCGCCGGCCAGGCTGCCGATCGCAGCGCCCTTTCCTCCGCCGGCCAGGCCTCCAATCAACGCCCCGGCAGCGGCCCCGCCACCAATCTTGGTTACGTTGCTCTTGGTGTGGCTCTTTCCTCGCACGCTGCGGGAGGTGCTGGTCACGGGGTTCCCATCCACTGAGGTGAGGCGCACACTCAGGATTCCAGGCGCATGCAGACGGCCGCTGGATTTCGCGGAGACTACTCTTCCTTTAGCCGGTGCGCCCGCTCTGATAATGGTTTTGCCCCCGGATACCACATCGCTGGCCACCGTTGCGTTGAAGGATTGGCCAGCGCGCGCGGTTGCCGATGATAGCGTGCTGCCCAGCCGCACCGTAACATGGGTCCCGGCCGGGATTGTGGCCGCGCCTGCAAGCGAGACCATAAGAATCAACATCAGGGTCAAAACGTAGATGGCTCTTTTTTGCATGTCCTCTGCTCCTCGATCAGTGATGTCTTTGATATGAACGGCTTTGGTTATGGATGTGTGAGAGATACCACGGCTATCTTACGGCTATTTGGCCCATGTCTCCTGGTTTTAATTTCGAATATATGGAACTCTGGTTCATGTACCTGGCATCTTGAAAGCAACGAAACCCGCGACTTCCTGTAGAATTTTCTGCGAATGCTCTTTGGGATGATCGGCGGGATAGCCACGGCAGGCGCGGCTTCATGGCTGGGGTACAACTGTTACGCGCCGACCTCGCAGCTCTATGGAAGCACCACATTTTCCAGCGCGGACCCGAAGGCCATCCACCTTACCTTTGATGATGGCCCCAACGATCCTCACACCCTGCGACTGCTGGATGTCCTGGCGAAAAATGATGTGAAGGCGACCTTCTTCCTCATCGGCAAGTATGTGAAGCAGCGTCCGGAGATCGCTCGCGCGATTGTGGCGGCGGGGCATGCGCTCGGAAATCATACATATAGTCATCCCAACCTGCTGCTCTGCTCAAAAAAACGGATCGAGGCGGAGCTGCAAGATTGTGCCGCCGCTATTCGGGACCATGCTGGGATTGAAGCTGCCTTCTTTCGGCCTCCGTTTGGGGCGCGCCGTCCGGCAGTCCTCGATATTGCCCGCCGCCTGAGCTATAAGACGATAATGTGGAACGTGACTTGCTTCGATTGGAGCGCCACCACCCCGGAAGCGGTCGAAGCCAAAGCCGGCCGCCAGATTGCAAAGGAGACCCGTTTGGGAAAGGTCGTTCTGCTGCATGATGGCGGGCACCTGGCCATGGGGGCGGACCGCTCCCACACCATCATTGCAGTCGATCGGCTGATCGCGCGATATAAGCCCCAGGGATTTAAATTCGAAGCGCTCTCTGCAGCTTCGTGAGAACGGCAACGACTGACCACAAATCAAGAGAGCAGGACGGAAGCGCATTGATGAGGGAAACTGGAAGAATGAAGACAAAGACGCTGGCATTATGTGCGGCAATCGCGGTTTCTACGCTAGGCTTTTCGCGCCGGGAACAGATGCAGGCTTCATCCGCTTCGGCTTCATCAACTCAGGGCGCGCAGGCCCCGGCGCAGCAGCATGATTGGCCGGTATGGGGCGGCCAGCCGGAGAACAACCATTATTCTCCGCTCACCCAGATCAATCGCTCGAATGTGCGTCGGCTTCAGGTGGCCTGGAGCTATGACAGTGGAGAGAAGGGCGGATTGCAGACCAGCCCGCTCATCGTCGGACGGGTATTGTACGCATACACGCCGAGCCAGAAGGTCATCGCGCTGGATGCCGTCACCGGAAAGCTGCTTTGGAAATTCGATTCCGGCATTGCCGGCACTCAGCCGGCCCGCGGCCTTGCTTATTGGGAGAACGGCGCGGAGAAGCGGATCATCGCCGGCATCATGAATTTTGTCTATGCGCTCGATCCGGAGACGGGAAAGCCTGTCCCAACATTCGGCAAGAACGGCCGCATCGACCTTCAGGAAGATCTGGGACGCAACCCCGCGGAGCAGTCGATTGCGATGACCAGTCCGGCGGTGGTTTATAAGGACCTGTTCATTGTCGGTGGACGCGAGCCCGAAACCCTGCCCGCGCCTCCCGGCGACATTCGCGCCTACGATGTGCGCACGGGAAAGCTTCGCTGGTCTTTTCACACCATCCCTCATCCTGGCGAATATGGCTATGACACCTGGCCGAAAGAGGCGTGGAAGAACAGCGGCGCCGCGAACAACTGGGCGGGCATGGCGCTCGACGTGAAGCGCGGGACCGTCTATGTCCCGACCGGCTCCGCCGCCATGGATTTCTATGGCGCCGACCGCATCGGCGACGATCTCTTCGCCAACTGCCTGCTTGCGCTCAACGCCGAAACTGGCGAGCGCATCTGGCACTTTCAGGGGGTCCGGCATGATTTGTGGGACCGCGATTTCCCTTCCGCTCCCGCCCTGCTGACCGTTAAACACGATGGCAAGGAGATCGAAGCGGTGGCGCAGACCTCGAAGCAGGGCTTCGTCTACCTCTTCGACCGCATCAACGGACAGCCGCTGTTTCCTCTGGAATCGAAACCCTATCCCCGGAGCAGCGTACCCGGGGAACTCGCCGCGCCGCAACAGACGCTGCCCACCCGGCCCGCGCCCTATGCGCGCCAGCGGCTCACCGAAGAGATGCTTACAAACCGCACCCCGGAGGCGCACCGGTGGGCGGTTGAGAAATTCAGGAGCTACATCAGCAAAGGGCAGTTTGTTCCATTCAGCGTGGACAAGGATACGGTGGTCTTTCCCGGCTTCGATGGAGGAGCGGAGTGGGGCGGCCCGGCGGTGGACCCCGAGACCGGGATCATTTACGTCAACTCAAACGAGATGGCGTGGACGGGGGCGCTGGCGGAAAATACAAATAAAGAGCAGAGCGGAAGAAGCATCTACCTGGCGCAATGCAGCGTCTGCCATCGCGATAATCTGGCAGGCTCCCCGCCCGACTTCCCATCGCTGGTGGGCGTGGGGGGCCGGCTGACGTCGCCGCAGGTGGCCGGGATCATAAAAAAAGGCCGCGGCAGAATGCCCGCTTTTCCCAGCCTGACGAATGAGAAAATCTCCGCCCTCATCGGCTATCTCCTGACCGGGGAGCGCCAGGAGCTTTCGTCCCATAACCAGAACGCGCAACCGGCGCTGAAATATCACTTCACCGGCTATAATCGCTTCCTTGATCCGGATGGATATCCCGCCATCGCGCCGCCATGGGGAACGCTGAACGCGATGGATTTGAATACCGGCGAGTATGCGTGGAAGGTCCCGCTGGGCGAATATCCTGAGCTTGCAGCGCAGGGCCTCAGGAACACCGGCTCGGAAAACTATGGAGGCCCGATTGTGACCGCCGGGGGACTGCTCTTCATCGGCGCGACCAACTACGACAAAAAGTTCCGCGCCTTCGACAAGAGCACCGGCGAGCTCCTATGGGAGGCGACGCTCCCGTATTCCGGCAATGCCACCCCGGCAACGTATGAGGTCGATGGCCGCCAGTATGTCGTCATCGGCGCGGGCGGTGGCAAGGACGCCAAATCACCTTCGGGTGGAGCATACGTGGCCTTCGCGCTACCGCTCTCATCCCCTCCGGCTTCGAGCAAGTAGAGAATAAAAGAAAATCTCCACTCTGCCCAAGGCCGCTGCGCCATGCGCTGGAGCAGCAAAAAACATTGTCGTGCCTCCGCTATTTCTTGCCGGATTCTTCCAGCAATTCCTTCAAATACTGCTGCCAGAAAATCGCCCAGGTGTGCGTCCCATGGCCATGGGTCTGGGGGATGCCGGAATTAGCACGAAGCGTCCACGCTTCACGCGCCTGATCTCGCGCTCCGCCGTCCCTAGTTCAGGAGGATTGATGAAATCGTCCGCCGAGTTGACGAACATGACCGGCGCCTTGATCTTCTCCAGTTGCGACGAGGGATCGTAGTTGCGGGATGCGTTCAGGGCATAGAGCATGTCGTTTGCATCCAGCGCGGGCGCCACACGCTGCACAAAGTCGTTGAGATATTTGTCCGCTGCCTCGCGCGTGGGAAGGGAGTTCTGCATGGGCAGCGGAGCGCTGCCCGCGATCAGGAGAAAGTCGGTCGCGATCTGCACCCCGGCGCGGGGTTCCGTGGTGTAATCGCCATTCTTCCATTCCGGGTCCTGCCGGATCCCATCCATAATCATTTTGCGCCATATGCGATTGCGGCCGGCGATCTCCCCCGGCAGGCAGGCGAGCGGCATCAGCGCGTCCATAAAATCGGGATATGTCTCGCCCCAGACCCAGGAGTGCATGCATCCCATGGAGGTGCCGATGATCAGGCGCAGATGGTTGATGCCCAGCCCCTTCTCCAGCATTTCGTGCTGCGCCGCGACCATATCGTCATAGTCGTATTGCGGGAAGCGGGCGTGCATTCCGTCGCTGGGCTTGCTTGATTTTCCATGGCCCACATTATCGGGCAGCACGATGAAGTAGCGCTCCACGTCCAGTAGCTGCCCCGGCCCAAACAGGACGCCGGCAAATTGCGGCTGCAGGAATTGTCCTCCCGAGCCGCCGGTGCCATGAAGAATGAGCACCGCGTTGGTGACGCGCCCACTCGCGTCTCGCGCCGGCTTGCCCAGCGTCATGTAATGCAGCCGCAGCTCCGGCAGGGTCTCTCCGGAATGGAAGTGAAAGCCGTGGGAGATGTAATCGCCCTCCTGCGACATAAGGGAATTGCTGGATGCGGCGGCAGACTGCTGTGCCTGCGCCCAACACGCCAGCAGAACAAGCAGCAATGCGATTCGCAGTAGCGGACGGTTGCAGTTACGACGCGCGATCATCTTCGACTCCGCATGACAAGTTGTGCGCGCTTATTATACGAGCATTGAACCGGCAGGGGCTGAAGCCCGCTCGCAAACCTCATTTGCGGCAGGAGTAAACTCCTGCCCTGTTACTCTGCTGTTCCCGCCATCAGTTTTTATAAAAACACGATCTGGCAGCCATTCCGTGCCATCAGTTCTGTGAACACGATACGTAACAGGGCATGGCTTTTAGCCATGCCGAAAGCATGTCCCGGATTCGGGGGCTTTCAGCCTCTGCACATGTTAATTCCCACACGGAGAAACGTTGCGCCAGTTCAAGACCGTATCGTTTTCCCCCTGATTGCCGCTGGACCCGTAGCTCAAGGTCAACTGCCGGTTGGCGATCTCGCCGCAGGCGCCGTCCTTCTCCACGTAATCCCACGATCCCAGCGTGTACTTGTACTGGATCTGGGCGCCTTCATTTCCGCTCAGCCGGATGATCCAATGCGTGCTGTCCACCTTGGTCAGCGTTACCGCGCCCGGGTCCCACTGCGGCAGGTTCCCGTCCAGCAGGTTGAGCGTGCCGGCAATGTGCACCGAGAAGCCGGTGCTATCCGTCGTGGAGGGGACGGTTACGCTGAATGTGACCGTTACCTTGCGCAGCTCGGCCACCCCGCTGATTTCATTCGAAAGACCGGAGCGGTTATAGGAGAGGTCGATCGCGCGGACCACGTAATAGTATGTGGAGCCTCCGACCACAGCGCTGTCGGTATACGCGTTATTGGTGGTAGTGGCGAGCAGGGTATAGGGGCCTCCACTGGTAGAGCCTCGCAGGACTTCATACCCATACATCATCGGATCGCCGGTTACGGCGTCCCAGGCAAGCATAATGTTGGCGATGGTACTCGATACGACGTGCAGGTTGGTCGGCGTTAGCGGCGGCGTGGTATCGCTGCTCGGCGAAACCGTCATCTTGCCGGCCTCAGCCGGGCTGTACCCATTGCTGGTGCCATCAAGATCGGCGTAGAGCCAGTCGCGTCCGTTGGTGGTGGTATACCGGTAGGCGTAGTCGAAGCTGCCGGTGCTGGAGGGCAACAGGCTGCCCACGTACTGATCGTTGTTCCCCTGGTCGGAGTCAAAGGCGGCGTCAAGCCACATCCATGCGGGGTTGCCGTCAGGGTTGCTGCCGCTCGGACCGAAACCAACCTGCGCCCGCAGGCCGGGAGTCGCGCCCGGCTGGCTGGTTACGCCATCAATCCAAATCTGGCCATAAATGTTGGGCGTGCGCTGCACGGCGCTGATGGTCTGGGAGATGGTGGGCGGCCATTGCAGGTTGGCCCACCCGATAATCAGGTGGGGAATGCCGCTGACCTCGCTGGATGGGGCGCTCTCATTGCCGTCCGCGTCCACAGCCGTCAAGACAAAGTAGTAGGTATTGCCATTCGCCAGGCCGGTGACGGTATAGCTTCCGCCGGTGATCAGCGACGAATTCGCCTTTGTGTAACCGCCTCCGCTTACCGGGCTGCTGTATACGTTGTAGCCCACCGCGCCAGCGCTGGAAGTCCACGCCAGTCCAACCTGTCCGGAGGCTTCCTTGGTGACGTTCAATCCGGTCGGCGGCGCCGGAGGCGTAAGGTTCACCTGCCCGGTCGCGAGAAGAATGGCGCTTTCCGGCTCAAGCGTCGCCTGCAGCCCGCCCCCAGTGGTGGTGAAGGTCGCGCCCACGGTGTTTCCCACCGTGACGATGGCGCTGAAGGTCAGATTGTCATGCAGATATGCGCTCACCGGCACAGTAACGGTCTGGGCCTGCTGGCTGCGATTCAAGATCAGGACCGCGGCCTGGCTGCCTGTCTTGCGCCCGAACGCCACCGTCTCATTCTGGTCGTCGGCTAACAGCATGCGGAAGTCGCCATCGATGAGCGCCGCATTCTGCTTGCGGGCGGCAATGAGGGCGCGATAATGGTCGCGCAGGTTGTAGTCGGGCGCGCCACCGAGGTCCTCCCAGGGGTACGTGCGCCGATCATCGGGATCGTCCGCTCCGGTCACTCCCACTTCATCGCCGTAATAGATGGTGGGCGCGCCGGGAAGCGAGAACTGCACCAGCGATGCCAGTTCCATCCGATGTTTTCCCTCGCTCAGGTTGGAGGCGTTGAACTCCTTCTCATCGCGGTTATTGGCGCCCGGCGTCAACACCCACAGCAATCGCGCGGTGTCGTGGCTGTCGAGCAGGTTCATCATCGAGTAGTAGGCGGGGTCAGGATAATCTTCGCGCATGGATTGCAGGCGCGCCGCGAATTCCGAGGGCAGGAGTTTGCGGCCGCTGTCGGCAAAGCCCTTGGCGTCAAAATTCTGCGGGGCCAGCAAGCCGAGTACGGCGTCGCGCAAGCGGTAATTCATGGTTGCGTCGGCGCGATCGCCGCGCAGAAAGCGCAATAGCGTAGTGTCCTTCTGCCAAAGCTCGCCGATGATCAGCGCATCCGGCCTGGTCTGCTTGGCGACCTGGCGGAAGCTCTCCCAATAGCCGTTCGGGAAGGAGCCGTCGCCCATCACGTCCAGGCGCCAGCCAGATGCTCCCTGCTGCAGCCAGGAGCGCGTGATGCTGTAGGGGTCGGCAATGAAATACTGCTGGACCGCCGGCAGACTCTTGGTGATCACTGGCAGGCTATCGAAGCCGGACCAACCGTTGTAATAGGTATCGCTGCCGCCGGAAGCCGAGGGAACGCAAGGATGCGGTTCATTGGCCCCGGGCGCGCGGAAGGTGAACCAGCTGCGGAAGGGCGATGATGCCGACTGGCATGCGCCCCCATCCAGCGTGTAGTGCTTATAGCGATTGAAAAATGGGCTGTCGGAGGAGAGATGGTTGAAGACGCCATCAAGAATGATCCTCATCCCGTTCTGCGAGGCGTGCTTCACCAGGTTTCCCCAGTCCTTCTGCGTCCCTAAATAAGGATTGATGGTGGAGTAGTCGCGAGTGTCGTACCCGTGATTGGAGGCGGAATCGAAGATGGGATTGAAGTACAGGGTGGTGATGCCCAGCCAGCTCAGGTAATCCATCTGCTGATCAACG
>CAYTQA010000076.1:0-3444 GCA_964439495.1 uncultured Terriglobales bacterium
AAGGGCGATGTGATCACCGCGCTGAAGCAAGCGCGGGAAAAGGGATATGCGCGCTACATTGGCTATAGCGGCGATGGACACGCGGCGCTTTACGCCATTCAATCCGGCCAATTCGACGCGCTCCAGACCTCGGTCAGCATCGCCGACCAGCAGGCCATTGATCTCACCCTGCCCCTCGCCGCGAAACACAACATAGGAGTGATTGCCAAGCGTCCGATCGCAAATGCCGCGTGGCGGAGCGGCAGGAAGCCGCCAAATCCCTACCATCATGTCTATTGGGAGCGCCTCCAGCAATTGAAGTACGGGTTTTTAAATGGAGACGCGGAGCAGGCCATCGGCACTGCCTTGCGGTTTACCCTGAGCGTTCCTGGCGTGCATACCGCGATTGTCGGTACCACCAAGCCTGAGCGCTGGCAGCAGAATGCAAAGCTGCTGGAAACAGGCCCGCTGTCGCCAAAGGAATTCGAGGAAATCAGGAAACACTGGAAACAGACAGCGGATGAGGGCTGGGTCGGCCAAACGTAATTTGTCTGAGATTAAAAAATGAGAGCGGAGGCCGCAAACGGCTCCGCTCTGCTCGTCCTTAACGCGTATCCCGTTTCAGGCGCTTTTACGCTCGCTCTGTTGCCGCAGCCACCGCATGTACATCTGTTCGTACGATTCTTTCTTTTTCGGAAGATGGCGCGCGGTTTTTCCGGTTACGAGGTGGATGATCTCTTCCGCCAGATTTTTTGCGTGGTCGCCCGCGCGCTCCAGCGCCTGCGCCATGAGGATGATATTGAAGCTGTCCTTGCGGGCCGTGCCCTCCGGGTTCTCCGAATGACGAATAAAGATCAGGTTGCGCAGCCGGTCGATCTGCGAATCGGCGTGAAATATCGCCAGCGAGCGCTCCACATCGCGCTTCGCCAGTCCCGCATGAAAATCATCGAGCATCTTTTCCAGCAGCACGGCAATATGGGAAAGGTCCCGAGCATCGTCATCGTCCAGTCGGGGCCCCACGATGGAAGCTCGTCCGCAGAAGTTTGCCAACAGGTCTCCAATGCGCTCCAGACTGGTCATGCATTTCGTGCAAGCGAGCAGCTCCCGCACCTCATCAGGAGAAGCATGGGAAATGCAATCGGATATTTTTTCATCGACTTGCTTATCGAGTTCGTCAAGCTGTGTCTCCGCCTGCGCGCAGCTCCCGTTTCGTACGTTGGCGGCAACCGAAGCGGCAGCTGCTTTGGCGATCCGTGCCGCTTCCAGCGTGAGCTCTAATACCTTCTTGTGGGCTTGAGGGTGCTCGTTCTCTGATTCCAGTACTCTGGCCATCGTCTCATCTCCTCATCCGCGGCTTTCCGCGAATTTTATGGCAGCTCGGACATATGCGCCGCTTCCTTTTTTATTAAGATGCGGGATTGGTAAAACATGCTTGGCTAAGAGTGTCGCTGAAGAGACGTTCATGCCGAAGCTGCGGTCTTTCAACCATTCGATTAATTTTCCAACTGTCTCGAAATCTCTCTCAGCACGACTGACATTCTCCCTATGGCCATGCGCGCCTGTTCGGCTTGGATCTCTCCGCATGTGGGCAGAATGTAAGCCATAATCTGCAAGGCGTTTCTCAGCTCATGGTTCAGCTTTTCGGAGGCGGCCCGGTTCCGGCGCAAAGCATCGAGCAGACGATAGACCAGAACTGCCGCAATCACGCATCCGATTCCCAGGATGACGGCCACACTCCACCACTGCTGCCTTCCTTCCCCTGCCACTGCGGAATGCAGAAGCCATTCACAAAATAGCCCGCCAGAAAAGAAGACGCTTCCAAAAGCCAGCGCGCCTGCCAGAGGAGAAAGCGAAGATAGTCTGGGGGGCCGCATGGGAAACCTGCCCGTGAAAGGGCACGGTAGCCCAGTAGATGCAAGCAGCACTCAAATTGTTACCTGATTAAGCAACCTTAGTACCAGAAACAGCATAACGGACCGGATCTGGCGTGGGACCTCTGCCCATAAAAATGCTCCTGAGCAACGAAGAAATATGTTGACTCATCAGAGGTGAGTAGAGGAAACTTTCCCACCGGTATTTTTGAAAAGGGGCATGCCCATGCGCATCGACAATAGAGACTTTTACGCGGATATTGTGAAGAGTGAGGGCGGTATAAACTATTACGTGATTCAGAGCCGCTGGAATGACGAAGTAATCTTCTGTGGCCAGGCAAGCAGCCGCGATGCCGCAGTCCAGGCAGCCAACACTTATCTCGACGATCTGACCGGTGAGTACGAAAAAATGGCCAGTTAAGTCAGCCTGGGTTGCTCATTACTCCAGAAACATTCGATTCGCAAAATTGAATATCCCAGGAAAGCCGCTGTTCAGATCACGCGGCTTTTGGTTTTCTCCCTGCCTGCCTGCGGCGTTCTGCCCAACGCTTTCTCATCGCCTCCGATATTTTTCTCCGTCCTTCGGCTGAAAGGGGTCCTCTGCGTCCGCCCGCTCTTCTGGATTTATTTGCGCGGAGAGTGCCTCTTGAATTGCCCAGGAGCAGGTCTCTGGCTTGCGTGAGCCGCTCAATCTCTGAATTTAAATCTTCAATAATACTGTCCACGTTTATGGGTCCTTTCTTTTCATCATCAAATAGGTTCGGCGATTGCCTGAAAATGGCGGGAACCTGAAAGTAAGTCTCTAGAATGGCGGAGATACTTTCGTAGCTTTATTCTAGCACCCGATGCTGAATACCAAATTCTTGAGGGCCTATAAGTTCAACTATAAGAATCTTGGACCATGGCATAGGTTTGCCGTTCGCGCGTTAGCCCGATGATCGCAGTCGCATCATTGGCGGAATGGGTATTTGTATTTTGCGAATGAATGGATCTGTTTATGAATGTGGTTCTTCCGCCCGCGCGGCTGCCGCTTCCTGATATGTAAGCACCCTCACATACAGCATATATAAGACGATTCCGATATTGACCAGCAGCAACCCCCAATGGATCGGAGTGGCCCTCCGTACTAACTCATATATTTCCCATGGAATGTAAAAGGCCCCCGAAAGCAGGGCGAACCACTCCGCCCAATTGCGCGCATGCCACAACCCATAAGCTTCAATGAAGCGGACCGCGGAGTAGGTCAGCGCCAAAAACGCCAGGAGCCATACCCTTGCGTCAGTCACTTTCTGGGCCGCATGGATAAATACTTCCGGAAGGCGGCCGGAAGGATTTAAATGCAAATGCCGGACGAGAAGCTCGGCAAATTCTCCCACATCTCTATGTACCAGCGAAAAAATCCCAAACGCAACCACTAAGACCAGCAGCCCCTTGGCGGCCTCGAAAAGCGCCACAGTCCTGAGTCCAGCCAGATGTGATTGCGGTTTCTCTTTCACCCAAACCTCTTGATTTCAGATGCTGCACACCCGGCAAATGCGGAAATCCGAAAAAGGAGAACTATACCATTCGCCCAAGGAAGCACGGATTGTACATG
>CAYTQA010000076.1:3454-9028 GCA_964439495.1 uncultured Terriglobales bacterium
GGGCACGGGCGGGGCAGTAGAATCGCCTCCGTCTCGCCCATATACTTGAATGGTTCGCAATGGATTTGTGGATGTTGCGGAAACAGATTGCGCGACGGCTTCAGCGGGAGACATGCAGGGCATGACGAAAACCATCGTTTTCCTTCTATTACTGTTCACCGCACTCAGCAGCAGCGCGGAGGAAATCACAATCGCTGCCGCGGCCGACCTCGATTTCGCCTTTCAGGAGCTTGCGGCGCGATTTGAAAAGCAAACTGGAATCCAAGTAAAACTCTCATTCGGCTCTTCGGGAAATTTCTATGCGCAAATTCAAAATGGCGCCCCCTACGATCTCTTTTTCTCAGCCGACGTAGGCTATCCGGAAAAATTGCAGGAGGCGGGCCTGGTTGAGCCGGACAGCCTCTACAAATACGCGGTGGGAAAACTTGTGCTGTGGACGCCGAATAGCTCGCCAATCGACGTGCAACAGGGGTTGCCGGCATTGCTGGATGCAAAGGTGCACAAGATCGCAATCGCCAATCCGGCCCATGCCCCCTATGGACGGGCCGCGGAGTCCGCGCTCAAAAGTGCCGGCATCTACGATCGGGTCCGAAGCAAATTGGTGTTGGGCGAGAACATCGCTCAAGCCGCGCATTTTGTGGCATCCGGAAATGCCGATGCCGGGCTGCTGGCCCTTTCCCTTGCGCTCTCTCCCGCCATGCGCCAGCAGGGAAAGTTTTCTTTGCTCCCCGCCGGGCTTTATCCGCCGCTCGACCAGGCCGGCATCATTTTAAAATCGTCCCCGCGGAAGCAGGCCGCACAGCGGTTTATGGATTTTCTGCGGAGTCCCCAGAGCGTCGAACTGATGAGACAATATGGCTTCGCAAATCCCGAGCAGCTCCGCGGAGCGCATTAAATATTTTTGACTTCATGAACTGGACAGCCATCATTCTTAGCGTGAGATTGGCAGTGTGGGTTTGCATTCTGCTGCTGCTGCTTGGATTGCCGCTGGCCTACTGGATCACTTTTTCATCGCGCCGCTGGAAATTTCTGGTGGAATCGGTGGTCGCAATGCCGCTGGTGCTCCCCCCCACGGTATTGGGTTTTTATCTTCTGGTCATCATGGGACATCGCAGTCCGCTCGGCAGAATGTACGAAAATCTCACCGGCAAGACGCTGGCATTCTCATTCGCCGGACTCGTCCTTGCTTCCGTCCTTTATAGCCTGCCCTTCGCCGTGCAGCCCATGGCCGCGGCATTCGATTTAGTGGACCGCAATCTGCTTCATGCGGCGGCCACGCTCGGCGCCTCTCCCATGCGGCGCTTCTGGACCATCACGCTTCCGCTTGCCCGCGGCGGGGTCATTACCGGCGCGGTGCTTAGCTTCGCCCATACACTCGGAGAGTTCGGCATCGTTCTCATGGTGGGCGGCAATATTCCGGGAGTGACCCAGACCGTATCCATCGCCATTTATGACGACGTGCAGTCGCTCCAGTATGCGGTCGCCGCGCGCACCTCGTTTCTGCTGCTGATCTTTTCTTTTCTTGTGCTCTCTCTGGTCTATGCTTTCAATCGTCGGATATGGCTCCCCTGGCCAGCCACAAAACGCGGGGCTTCGTATTTGGTCCCTGGTGGCGAGACGGACCGTCCATGATTGGACTGCAAGTTTCCATCGCCAAGCGCCTGTCGCACACCTTCTCGCTGGAGGTCGAGTTTTCCCTCCCGCCCGGTTTTACCGTGATTCTTGGCCCATCCGGCGCGGGCAAGACGACCCTGCTGAATTGCATCGCCGGCCTGCTCTCTCCCGAGCGTGGTTGCGTCGCCCTCAATCAACGGGACCTTTACAACTCCGCCGCAAACATCGATCTGCCGGTGGAACAGCGGCATATTGGATATGTCTTCCAGACGCTTGCCCTGTTCCCGCATTACACCGCGGAACAGAACATTCAATATGGAATTAATCAAAAACCCGAGACGGAGCGGATGCGGTGCACGCAATCCATTCTCCATGCCTTTCGCATCGCCCATACCGCCCGCAGGCGTCCTGCGGAAATATCGGGCGGGGAGCGCCAGCGTGTGGCCCTGGCACGCACCCTGGTGACCGAGCCAGAGCTTCTACTCCTCGATGAGCCTCTCTCTGCCCTGGACCGGAGCACGAAAACCGCCATCCTCGATGACTTGAGGGTGTGGAACCAGACCCGTAATATCCCCGTCATTTATGTAACCCATTCTCCGGCGGATACGGCTGCGCTTGGCGCGCAGGTCCTGTTTATGAAAAATGGAAGGATGGTAAAAACAGACCCCTTCCATACCGAAACAAATGGAGAACCATGACCATTCGTAACTTCTCCGGGCCTGGATTTTCATCCGGAAATCCAACTTCCCTCGTTCCACTCTGCATCCAAGCGGATTGTTAAAAAAATCCCCAGGGTAGCTGGAATGGCTGAGAATCAAAAAACAGAAACGAACCAGGGAAACAGGAAATGCATGGTGATTGTTGAAGACAATTTCAACGATCTTACCTTGATGAAAACCGTGATCGAGGATTGTGGGCTGCGTGGCAATGTGATTGCCTTACACGATGGCGCGGAGGCGGCGAATTTTCTAAAGGGCAGGGCGTTAAATGAAGCTGAGATGCCCGCCGTCATCTTTCTCGATCTCGGCCTTCCCGGAATGCCTGGAATGAAGCTGCTGCAGCTCTTGAAGTCCACTCCTCGGCTCGCCGATGTCCCAGTAGTGGTCTTTACCGACTCCAACCGCAGCTCCGATCTTGCCGAATGCCGCCGCCTGGGGGCCCACTCCTTCTTTCCCAAGCCGACCGATTTCAATGATTTTAAAAAGACTTTTACCGCCATGCTGGCGTTCTGGTGCAATCAGGTCGGAAGAGAGATCGAAGGCGACCTGGTGGACGAAAGCAAGGCTGGCTGGAGTTGGGCATAAAGTCCCTGCAAATCCAAAATAGCCGCCCACTCTCAAGCTGCCTGATCTTCGCCGATCGCATCTCAGCTTGGTTGATCGTCTTCGCTTGCCGCTGATGCGGAAACCGGGGATGCGCTTGAGATGATTACCCGAAAGAAAAAACTCGCCAGTCCCTCCTCTCTCGCGGCTTTTGCGCCGGACAAGGACAGGGATGTGGTGCGCGTCATCGTAGAAACCCCAAAAGGCAGCCAGAACAAATACAAATTTGATGAACAGCTTGGTATCTTTAAGCTCTCTTCCGTGCTGCCGGTCGGCGCGGTATTTCCCTTCGATTTTGGCTACATCCCGGATACGAAAGCGGAGGACGGAGACCCCATTGACGTTCTGCTGCTGGCCGATGCGCCGGCATTTCCCGGTTGCCTCATCGAATCTCGTCTGATTGGAGTGATTGAAGCCGAGCAGACCGAGGAAGGCAAGACCGCCCGGAATGACCGCTTGATCGCGGTCGCCATCGAATCCCGAACGCACAACGATTTACGCTCGATTGAAGACCTGAGCGATGCATTACGAAGCCAGATCGAGCATTTCTTCGCCAGCTATAGCCGGGAGCAGGGCAAAACCTTCAAAGTGATTGGACAAAAAGGCGCACGCGTGGCCCAGACATTGCTTGAGAACGCATCCACAAAGAAGCTGAGGAAGCGCGCATAGAAAATGGCTATATCCCCGGCGGGAACAGCATCGCCATTGCCGCCCGGGAATATAGAGAGTGCGGTTATGCCGCCAGCGAGTCGTCCTCGCTTGGATCGGGAATCGAAGAAGGCGGATCGCTGGTTGGGAACGAGTCCGCTAAAGTCTTGTCCAGCATCTTGTCCCGGACTTCTTCCTTGTTCTGGGCTGGCCGTTCTTCCGGATCGCGCCGGCTGCCACATGCCTCAGGGTTCTTTTCGCCCTGCGCCTCAGTCTGTCCTGAAACCGCTCTTGTCTCTTCTTTTGTATGTTCCTGATTCATATCCTGGTTTTCCATAATTCCTCAGTGCCCTTGCCCTTGGCTTTATGTATGATGCCGGCGGTCCTTCCGGAAGCTGCTGAAGAAAAGGACTAAATATTCGGGACCAGGGGATCAGGCCGGCAACGCCGACTGGGCACTGCTGCAAGGAAGCCGACGACCCAAAGCTTGCCCTCACATTTTCTAAATGCACTTATGGAATTTCATACTCATGAAACTCAAACTCATGAAACTCAAAGCAGTTCATTTCGTATTTCTATTGGACTTATAATTTTAGGGTCCATTCACTCGTCCTTTCAGATGGGGTACACTGAGGCCTCTAAAAATCTTCTGAATCCTCAGAAGCCGGTTTGAAATCTGGTATGCAAGCAAGGAGCGGCTTAGGTTAGATGATGTCTCCGGTTTTCCAGAAAAGAATGCGTTGCGCCTCCCTCGTTCTCCTCTTGGGTCTTGGAGTTGGATGCGGCCAGAAGCAAGCCGCTCCCGGAGCGGGGGCGGGACCGCATGCCATGCCGGTAAAAATGCTGGTGGCGCAGCCCGAGCCGGTGGACAATACCTCTGAGTACGTGGCCACGCTGAAATCCCGCAACTCGACTACGCTGACGCCGCAGGTGGATGGGATCGTCACCCGCATCCTGGTGAAATCGGGAGACCATGTCTCCGCCGGCGCGCTGCTGATGCAGATTGATCCCGTGAAACAGCAGGCCACCGTAGGCAGCCAGGAGGCTTCCCGGGCCTCCAAGCTCGCGACCCTGCAATATGCCGAGCAGCAACTGGGACGCACGAAGCAGCTCTACAGCGCGGGAGTACAAAGTAAGCAGGAACTGGACCAGGCCCAGTCGGCTTATAATGCCGCCAAAGCCGACCTTGAATCGCTCGATGCGCAGGTAAGGGAACAGCGGGTCCAATTGCAGTATTTCCGCATCACCGCGCCCACCAGCGGCATCATCGGCGATATCCCGGTCCATGTCGGCGATCACGTCACGCCTGCAACCCTGCTGACCACAGTGGACCAGCCGGGAGACCTTGAAGCATACATCGATGTCCCCATCGAGAAATCTCCCGACCTTGCCCTGGGCAAGCCGGTGCGGATCTTGAACGACCAGGGGGATGTGATTGCGGATTCCCGCATTACCTTTATCTCTCCGCAGGTGGATAACCAGACCCAGACAATTCTGATCAAGGCCCGCATCACCAGCAGCAAGGTGCCTTTGCGCACGGCGCAGTTCGCGCGCGCCAGCGTTATCTGGGGGACGCGCAAACAGGTGCTGATTCCGGTCCTCGCCGTTTCGCGCATTAATGGCCAGTTCTTTGCCTATGTGGCCGAAGGAGACGGCAAACAGATGGTGGCCCGGCAGAAGCACCTGCGAGTAGGCGATCTGGTCGGAAATAATTATGTGGTGCTCGACGGCATCAATGCCGGAGACAAAATTATCACCTCCGGGACACAGTTCCTCGGAGATGGCGCGCCCGTGATGGCGCAGCAGGGTTAAAGGCGCAGACTTCCATGTTCGTCGACTTTTTCATTAAACGTCCCATTTTTGCCACGGTCTGTGCGCTGATGATCATTCTTGCCGGCGCCACCTCCATTCCTACCCTGCCCATCGCCCAGTTCCCCAACCTCGCTCCGCCCCAGGTATCGGTTGGCAGCAACTACAACGGCGCCAACGC
>CAYTQA010000076.1:9038-11096 GCA_964439495.1 uncultured Terriglobales bacterium
TCACAATACCTCTGGAAGAGCAGATCAACGGCGTGGAAGGGATGAAGTATCTCACTTCATCCAGCGGCAACGACGGCACCAGCCAGGTCACGGTGACCTTCGATATCAGCCGGGATTTGGATTTGGCCGCGGTGGACGTGCAGAACCGGGTCAGTACGGCGCAGGGCCGCCTCCCCTCGGAAGTAAACGCAACCGGAGTTGCGGTCAATAAGTCAGCCAACAACTTCGTCTTTGCCGCCGGCATTTACTCCGAGCACGGCGAATATGACAGCCTTTTCCTGAGCAACTATGTGGATGTTTACGTCCGCGACGCCTTGAAGCGCATCAAGGGCGTGGGCGACGTGCTGATCTTCGGCGAACGCAAATACTCCATGCGGATATGGCTCGATCCGGTGCGCATGGCCAGCCGCGATCTGACCGCCTCCGATGTGGTAAAGGCATTGCAGGAACAGAACGTTGAAGTTGCCGCGGGCGCGGTGGGCCAGCCTCCAGCGCCTTCCGGGCAGGCATACGAAATCAGCGTTCGCGCCGTAGGACGCCTTACCGATCCCTCCGAATTCGATAACGTTATTATCAAGACCCGTGGAGACGGGATGCTGGTTAAATTGCGCGATGTGGGACGCGCGGAACTGGGCGCCGAAAATTACAGCTCCAACCTTGAATTCAACGGTCATGAGGCCATCGGTCTCGGCATTACCCAGCTTTCCAATGCAAATGCGCTGGAAGTGGAACGCAATGCGCTGGCCGAACTGGAACGGCTTTCCAAAACGTTTCCTTCGGGAATGAAGTATCAGATCGCATTCGATACCACGACCGTGGTGAGCGAATCCATTCGCGACGTGCTCTTCACCCTGTTGCAGGCCATCCTGCTCGTCATTGCGGTGATCTTCATCTTTCTACAGGACTGGCGCAGCACTCTCATCCCGGCAATCACCATCCCGGTCTCTCTGGTGGGCACATTCGCCTTCGTCAAGCTGCTCGGCTTCTCCATCAATACCCTCACCATGTTCGGCATCACGCTGGCCACGGGGCTGGTGGTGGATGACGCTATCGTGGTGATTGAGAACATTCAGCGGCATATTACCGAGGGCATCAGCGAATCCCACCAGGCTGCCTCCATCGCCATGAAGGAAGTTGCCGGAGCGGTGATCGCCACCTCGCTGGTGCTGGTGGCGGTCTTCGTCCCGGTCGCCTTTTTTCCTGGCACCACCGGTATCCTGTTCAAGCAGTTCGCGCTCACCATTGCTTTCTCCATCACCATCTCGGCCTTCAATGCGCTGACGCTTACTCCTGCCCTTTCCGCCCTGCTCCTGCGGCGGGAGCACGAAGCCACCCGGGGCGTATTCGGCGCAATCAATCGGGGTATCCACAAGGCGACCAACGGATACCGGCATTCCCTCGCGCGCATTTTGCGCTTCCGCTCCGTAGTGGTAGCCGTCTTCCTGCTCCTGCTGGCCCTCACCTACTGGGTCTATCAGCATGTGCCCCGTGGATTCGTGCCCCAGGAAGACCAGAATTACTTTATTGTGCTCGTCCAATCTCCTGAAGGCGCTTCGCTCGACTATACTGCGAGGATCGCCCGCCAGGCGGCCGCCCTCATGGCCAAGCAACCGGAGGTCTTGGGAACTTTTGCCGTCAGCGGCTTCAGCTTCAGCGGCGCAGCCCCGAACCGCGGACTTATCTTCGTCCCCCTTAAAAGTGTCTCCACTCGTCCCGGAGAGCAGCACTCGGCGGATGCCGTAATCAACCGTATGCGCGGCCCCCTGTTCGGAATTTCAGGGGCGCTGGTCATACCCTTTGCTCCCCCCGCGATCTCCGGCCTCAGCCAGTTCGGCGGATTTCAGTTCGTGCTGCAGGACCAGGGCGGAAACAGCCTGGAGGCCTTCGCCAGGATCGTCCAGGAATTTGTGCGCCAGGGGAATGCCCGCTCCAAAGAACTTACCGGACTATTTACCAGTTTTACCGCCAGCGATCCGCAGTTGCTCGTGACCATAGACAGGGAAAAGGCCAAAAGCCTGAGCGTCCCTCTCTCCCAGATTACAGACACGCTGCAGGTAT
>CAYTQA010000077.1:0-4531 GCA_964439495.1 uncultured Terriglobales bacterium
CTCCGCCGCGGCCAGTTGCAGATGGCGGAGGCCGTGGAGCTGGCGCTCAAGGAAAAACGCCACCTGATCGTGGAGGCCGGCACTGGCACCGGCAAGACGCTGGCCTATCTGCTCCCGGTAATCCGCTCCGGCAAGCGCGTGATCATCTCCACCGGGACCAAGAACCTGCAAGAGCAGCTCTTCTATAAGGACATACCCTTTCTGGAGCGGGTGCTGTATCCCCAGGGCGAGGGCAAGCTGCGCGTCTGCTATATGAAAGGACGCAACAACTATCTTTGCCGGCAGAAGCTCTACGACCTCACCAGTCAGCCGGTGCTCTCGGGGCTGCAGAAGGTCGAGCAATACCGCTCCATCGCCGCCTGGGAGCAGGCCACCGAGACCGGAGACCGTGCCGAGATTGCCTCGCTTCCCGAAGCCAGCGCCCTGTGGCAGAAGCTGGATTCACGCAGCGAACGGTGTACCGGGGCAAAGTGCACGCAGTGGGACCGCTGCTTCATTACCGAAATGCATCGCCGCGCGCTCGAGAGTGACATTATCATCGTCAACCATCATCTCTTCTTCGCCGATCTGGCGATCAAGCAAAGCGCTGATGGAGCGCCCGATGCGGGAATCCTGCCGGACGCCACGGCGGTAATATTCGATGAGGCCCATGAGCTGGAGGACGTGGCCGGCAGCTACTTTGCCATCAGCGTGAGCAATACCCGCTTTGACGAGCTGGCGCGCGACGTTGAAACCACGCTGCGCATCAAGAAGGCGCTGCCCTCTTCGGTGCTGAATGCCTGCGCCTCCCTGCGCGAGCGTTCGCAGTTTTTCTTTGCGCTGGTCCCCGCCGGCGAAGGGCGCTTTGCCTTTCAGAACCGCGCCGGCTTCCTTGAGGAAAATGGGGAAGAATATCTCTCGGTAATGAATGCGCTGGCCCGGCTTGCCTCCGAGCTGGAGATCATGGAGAACAAGCCGGAAGAGGTGTTCAACTTCCTGCGTCGTATCGGCGAGCTGCGGACTTCACTCTCTTTCGTCCTCGAATCGAAGGACAAGAACACGGTCTTCTGGATCGAGCGCCGCGCCGGCGGCGGAATGCGCGGCCGCTCCGGCCCGCAGAATGTGTTTTTGCAGGCCACGCCCATTGACGTCTCGCCCATCCTGCGGCGATCGCTGTTTGAAAATTTTGAGACTGTGGTGCTCACCTCGGCCACGCTGGCGGTCAGCGGCGGCTTTGATTACGTCCGCAAGCGGGTCGGCCTCGACCATGCCCGCGAGCTGATTGTCGCCTCGCATTTCGATTATGCCAACCAGGCGGTCCTCTACGTGCCGCCCGACCTGCCCGATCCCCGCGCCGAGCAGTTCGTAGCCCGCGCCACGGAAAAGATTCGCCGCTGCCTGGAGGTCACGCAGGGACGCGCCTTCTGTCTCTTCACCAGCTACGCCCAGATGAACGGCATCTATGAGCGCCTGCTGGGAGAGTTGAGTTATCCCATGCTGCTTCAGGGCTCGGCCCCCAAGAGCGCCCTGCTGCAGGAATTTCGCAGCACTCCGAATGCGGTGCTCTTCGCCACCTCGTCCTTCTGGCAGGGAGTGGACGTTCAGGGCGAGCAGCTCAGTTGCGTCATCATCGACCGCCTTCCCTTTGCCGTCCCCAACGATCCCGTGGTGGGCGCGCGCATTCGGGCCATTGACGCCGAGGGCGGCAACGCCTTCTTCGAGTATCAGGTCCCGGCGGCGGTCATCGCGCTGAAGCAGGGATTCGGGCGCCTGATCCGCTCGCTTAAGGACCGCGGACTGCTGGTGCTGCTCGATAATCGCATCCTCAAGCAGCGCTATGGACGCGTCTTCCTCGACAGCCTGCCTCCTTATAAAAAGACCTCAGACCTGGCGGATGTGGAATATTTCTTCGGGTTGAGGTGATCGGGAAGTGTCGCGCCTATGGCGCTTCATGTTCGTCCCCACCGAGCTAGCGCCGGAGGCGCGGCCGATATTAGCCCGGCGATTTTATCGCCGGGAAGGGTCCCATAATGATGATGAACCCCGGAGGGGTGACACGATTTGTTTGCAAGGGACGTTCAGGTGGTGTCGCGCCTATGGCGCTTTTATCTTTGTCTCCAATCCTGACCCAGCCCTGCCGGGCTGGGCTAACTTCTGCCGCGCCTATGGCGCTTTATGTTTGATCCCACGACCTCTTCTTTGTCATGCAAAGGCAAGCCGGGCCTTCGGCAGAGCGGACGGGGAGTTGTCTTTCTCTTATCCCAGCACTGAAAGGTGCTGGGCTACTTTCGGAGGTCCCTCCGGGACTCTGACAGATTCGGAGCCCCTTCCGGGACCTTTCGACGGATTCGGAAGTCCCTCGCGCGCCCAATGTATTCTGGTCTTGTGACCCAGCAAAAGACATTGCGCATCGCCCGTATTCTGTGGACGCTCACCTTCCTGCTGTTCATCGCGGGAGTGGCCGCCGGAGTGTGGGGCTCGAAGCTGCAGCTCGCGCACATGTCCGCCGGGGAGCGCAGCCGGGCCGATATCACGGTGATCAACAGCCAGTGGGCCGGTCGCAGCATCCTGCTCTTTTTGCTGAGCGCGGGCTGTGGCGTGGCTGGAGTGGTCTACAACATCAAGGCCTCCGACCGTCAGCCATGAGCGGGTCTTTGCCATGCAGCCGGGGCCGCCGCCAGCAGGTACAATAGAAGCTTCCCCCAGTTTGCAGTCAGGCGCGCAAGCCCTGAACTCAGAGGAATGAATGTATCGCATAACCGTTGAAGACACCTTTGCCGCCGGCCACTATCTGCGCAATTATCGCGGCAAATGCGAGAACCCGCATGGGCACAACTACAAGGTCCGCATCACCCTGCAAGGCAAGGAGCTGGATGCCGCCGGCCTGCTGCTCGATTTCAAGGAGCTCAAGCTGGTGATGAAGCCGGTGATCGACCGGCTCGACCATCAGATGATCAATGACATTGAGCCTTTCACCACGCTGAATCCCTCGGCGGAAAACCTGGCCAAATATTTCTACGATGAGACCAACCGGAACCTCTCCGCCAAAACCGCGGGACGCGTCAGTGTAAAGGACGTGACCATCTTCGAGACGGACACTACAACGGCCATATACTCCGAGTAGCGGGCAGTCAGCGACAGGTCATTTCATTCGAATAGGGCGTTCTCATGCGGACGGGATTGGCCCATCGGGACTGACTGGCGCATCCGGGACCGAGCAGGGAAATTGATCTCAAAATAAGTCCGCGAAAATTCGCGGCATTTTATGCACATCATCGAAATCTACAAATCCATTCAGGGGGAATCGTCCTTTACCGGGCTGCCGTGCATCTTTGTCCGGCTGGCGGGATGCAACCTGCGCTGCGTCTGGTGCGACAGCGAATACACCTTCAGCGGCGGCAGGAAGATGTCTTCCGATGAAATTGAGGCTGAGGTGCGGAAGCTGGCGCCGGTCAAGCTGGTGGAGATTACCGGCGGCGAGCCGATGTTGCAGGAGCGCGAACTGCTCCCCTTCATGGAGCGCCTGCTCGAGCAGGGATATACCGTGCTGATGGAGACCAGCGGCGAACGTCCGCTGGCCCGCGTGCCCAAAGCTGTACACAAGATCGTGGATGTAAAGTGCCCGGCTTCAGGCGAGGGCGGCACGTTTAATATGGCGAACCTGGAAGCGCTCACCCGGCGGGATGAAATCAAATTCGTGGTCGCCGGCCGTGGGGACTATGAATTTGCCCGCCACTTTATCCGCGAGCACGGGTTAGAGCAGAAGGTAGCTAATGTGCTCCTTTCGCCGGCCTTCCGCAAGAATGCCGGGCCGAATCGAGACAGCTCCAACTGCATGCTCGATCCCCGTGAGCTGGTGGAATGGATGCTGGCGGACGGGCTCAATGCGCGTCTGGGGCTGCAGATCCATAAATATGTCTGGGAGCCGATGAAGAAAGGGGTCTGAAGGCCTCTACGTGAGTTGCCCAAAGTGCAGGGCGAGGGCTTACAATCAACTGCTTTGGGCAGCCGTTCCGCCCGGAAGCTCATCTTAAGCAGGTTAAAGAACGCGAATGTCATCATCTCGGAATGGTAAGAGGGGCCGTGCTGTCGTCTTATTGAGCGGAGGGATGGATTCGTGTGTCTGTGCCGCATTGGCGGCGCGCGATTACGAGGCGGCCGCGTTGCATGTGAGCTACGGACAGCGCACCCACAGGCGGGAGCGCGAGTCCTTTGAGGCCATCTGCGACCGCCTAGGCATTGCGCGGCGGCTGGTCTTGAATAATGAGGCATTGGGAAAGATCGGGGGATCGGCGCTGACCGACGTCAGCATCTCCGTTCCCGCCGCTTCAGACCAGATCGGCACAAGCATTCCCGTCACCTATGTGCCCTTCCGCAATGCTCATTTTCTGGCGGCGGCGGTCAGTTGGGCGGAGGTGCTGGGAGCGGGAAAGATTTATATTGGCGCGGTCGAGCAGGACAGCTCCGGCTATCCCGACTGCCGCCCGGAGTACTACCGGGCCTTTAACCAGGTCATCCGCGTGGGCACGAAAGAGGGTAATATTGAGATCGT
>CAYTQA010000077.1:4541-11002 GCA_964439495.1 uncultured Terriglobales bacterium
CACTCCCCTCATTACCATGCGCAAGGCCGAGATTGTGCGCATGGGCCTTGAAGTCGGCGCCCCCTTCGATTTAACGTGGTCATGCTACAGCCGCGAAGACCGGGCTTGCGGAGAATGCGAGAGTTGCGTGCTGCGCCTGCGCGCATTTGCCGATGCCGGAGCGGAAGATCCCATTTCTTATGCGGCCAGGGTTTCCAGATGAAAATTACTTTGTGCAGATATATTCCAACGCGGGAGAACTTATGAAAACAAAACTTTTGTCTTCCATGCTTTTGCTGTTTGTGATGTTCAGCGTTGTGCCAGTCTTCGCGCAGCTTGCGACTGTGAAGGGCACTCTTAAGGACGCCCAGGGAAAGCCGGTCGAAGGGGCGAACGTCCAGCTCTATGACAAGGAAACTGGGCGCAAGATCAACATAAAGTCCAACAAAAAGGGTGAGTTGCTGAATATTGGCGTGCCCCCCGGAAGCTACCTGGTCACCGTCACCAAGGATGGCAAGCAGCTTTTTCAGGCGGACAATTTTCCGGTGAATTTCAAGGGAGAATTCAACCCGCTCGACATTAATCTGCCGCCGGAACATCAACAGCAGCAGCAACAGGCGGCCCAGCCCGTCCAACCGGTCACTCCTGCCCAGACCAAAGGCCTGACGGCGGAGCAGAAGAAGGCGATGGAAGAGGCACAAAAAAAGAACGAGGAAATTCAAAAGGAAAACGCCAAGATCGGCAGTCTGAATACCCTGCTCAAGCAGGCCCAGGCGGACCATGCGGCCAACAATGACGTGGAAGCTGTGAATGTAATGAAGCAGGCGGCGGCCGCCGGCCCGAATTACGACTTGGTATGGGGACAGCTTGCCCAATACCAGGTTGACGCCAAGCAATACGACGATGCCGCCGTCTCCGCCAAGAAAGCCGTCGATCTGGTCGCCAGCTCTACCGATCCGAAAGCCAAGGAGCGGCTGGGAGGATGGGAAGGTATTCTTGGTCAGGCTTATTCCAAACAGAAGGGCCATACAGACGAGTCGGTGGCCGCTTACCAGGCTGCCGCCCAGGCCGATCCGGCCAATGCCGGGATGTACTACTTCAATATGGGCGCGGTCCTTACCAATGCCGGCAAAACCGATGCCGCCAATGCTGCCTTCGATAAAGCCATTGCGGCCGATCCTACCCGGGCCGAAGCCTACTACCAAAAAGGTGTAAACCTGATGCAGAAAGCTACGGCGGATTCGTCGGGGAAGATCATCGCCCCACCGGAGACAGCCGTAAGCCTGAATAAATACCTTGAGCTTCAACCCAATGGCCCTCATGCTGCGGATGCTCAGCAGATCCTGGCCAGCCTGGGAGAGAAGGTCCAGACCTCGTATGGAAAGGGCAAGAAAAAATAAGTCGTTCTTGCGTTTCAAGAGGGCGGCCGATATGGACCGCCCTTTCTGCTTTTGGAGTGCCCCAAGTACAATCTGACTCGTGGCCTCTTCTTTCCAACCGGACGTCCACGGTACCGTGCTCTCCTTCGAGGATGCGCGTCGCGTGGTCGAGGCCCATGCCGGGGAGCTGCGCACTCTGGCTGGCACATCCACTGAAAAGCTGTCGCTGCTTCAGGCGCTCGGCCGCACCCTGGCCAGAGAAATCCGGTCCGACCGCGACCTGCCGCCATTTGCGCGCGCCACGCGCGATGGTTACGCGCTGCAAAGCGCAGACCTGGCCCACACGCCGGCAACGTTGAGGATCGTCGGACAAATCAAGGCGGGAGGCGCACTCCCTCCGGGCTTTACGGCATTGCGCGCAGGGGAGGCCGTGGAGATCATGACCGGCGCTCCTGTCCCCGGCGGGGCAGATGCCGTGGTCATGGTCGAGCACACCGAGTTGGCTGGCGCGGCGCAGGTGAAAATCTCGCGCCCGGTCTCCGCGGGTGAAAATATCGTCCCCCGGGGCAGCGAGGCCACGCAAGGGCAGATACTGCTCTCCACCGGCGTCCGCCTCGATTACCCTCAGCTTGCGCTGGCAGCTTCGGTGGGGGTTACCGAGGTGGAGATATTTCGCCGTCCGCGGATTGCGATCTTATCGACTGGCGATGAAATCGTGCCCGCCACCGTGATTCCCGGCGAACATCAGATACGCAACTCCAACAGCTATTCTCTGGCCGCGCAGGTGATGCTCGCGGGCGGCGAGCCGGTACAGCTCCCGATCGCGCCGGATGATCCTCAACGGCTGCGCGAACTGATAGCGGAGGGGCTGGATTGCGACCTGCTGCTCATCAGCGGCGGGGTTTCCATGGGGAAATACGATTTCATCGAACAGGTCCTGGCGGAATTCTCCGCCGAGTTTTTCTTCACCGGATGCAGGATCCAGCCGGGCAAGCCGGTGGTCTTTGGGCGCGCGCGGTTGCCGAAAAATTCCTCTGCGGCAGGACAGGGATACTTCTTCGGCCTTCCCGGCAATCCGGTTTCGACCATGGTCACCTTCGAACTCTTCGTCCGGGAGATGGTGCTGGCACTCTCCCACGCCCACCCCGAATCTGCGCGCTTCGCGCAGGCCAGATTAAAAGAAGGGTTCCGCGCCAGGCCTGGGCTGACCCGCTTTCTTCCCGCGCTGCTTACCAGCGATGAGCGCGAGCAGCAGGTGGAGCTTTTGCGCTGGCAAGGCTCTGGAGATATTGTGACTCTCGCGCGCGCAAACTGTTATGTTGTAGTACATCCTGAGCGCGAGCAGTATGAGGCCGGCGAAAGCGTTCCCATCCTGCTGCGTTGAATCCTCATGCCGAAGAAGCTCTCCCATTACGACTCTGACGGGCGCGCCTCCATGGTGGACGTCTCCGCCAAAGCGCCTACCCGGCGGGAGGCCGAGGCCTCGGCGTTCGTTGCCATGTCGCCGGAGGTGCTGCGGGCGCTGCCGCAAAATCCCAAGGGCAATCCGCTGGAAGTAGCCAGGATTGCGGGCATTACCGCCGCAAAGCGCACCCCGGAGCTGATACCAATGTGCCACTCCCTGGCACTTTCGTTCGTTGATGTCCATACCGAGGTATGCGAGAATGGCGTCGCAATCACCTCCCATGTGAGCACCACGGCCGCCACCGGCGTTGAAATGGAGGCCCTGGTCGCGGCCAGCGTTGCGGCGCTTACCGTATACGATATGTGCAAGGCGCTGGATAAAGGCATGGAAATCCGGCATGTCGTGCTGGAGCGCAAGAGCGGAGGCAAGAGCGGCGAATATAAGCGGGCGCATCCGGCTCCGGTGGATCCTCCAGTCAGGTCCCGCGGAAAAGAGAAGAAGTAGACCATCCATGCCCAGCAACGTAAAAGTACTGCTCGTGGACGATAATTCCATGATCCGCGAAATGCTGCATAAGGCCCTCGCGCCGTTTTGCACGGTGCAGACCGCCAACGGAGGCGCGGAGGCATTGCTCAAAATCGTGGAAGGCCCGCCCGATCTCCTGATCGCGGATTACCAGATGCCGGAGATGAATGGCCGCCAGCTGCTGGAAAAAGTTAAGGCCGGACCTAAAAGCGCGAAGATCCCCATCATCCTCGTTGCCAGCAAGGCGGAGTTGAGCGAGGGGCTGCGCAACCTGCAGGACCAGGTGGAAGAGTTCCTGGAAAAGCCGTTCTTCCTGAAAGAGGCGGCGGCGCGCATCAAGCGCGTGGTGGACAAGATCTCGCTGGAAAAGATGGCGCGGGAGGCCCCTGGAGACGCGCATGTGCGCGGCAACCTCACGCAGATGAACGTCATGGACCTCTTTCAGTCGCTCGAACTGGCCCATAAGACCTGCGCGCTGACCATCAAAAATCAGAACGACCAGTGCGAGCTCTTCTTTGCCGATGGACAGATCAACCACGCCGTCTACGGCAATCTCAAGGGCGACGATGCGGTCTTTAAAGTGCTTACCTGGACCGAAGGCCAGTTCGAAATCGACTTCAGCCGCAACAGCTCCGAGCAAACCACCACCCGCTCCACCCAGGGCCTGCTGATGGAAGGCCTGCGGCTCATCGACGAGGCCAACCGCGACTCCGAGGAAAACGTGCTCGAAGCATAGCGCGAAAGCGTGATTTAAAAGTTTCACAATGCCTTGTCTTAGCTCCCGCTGATGTTGCATCCTCAATTGAATGGAACTTACCGCCGCAATCCTCGTGGTCAGCGACTCCTGCGCCCAGGGCACGCGCCAGGACCTCTCCGGGCCGGCGCTGCAGCGCGCGCTGGAGGCCCAGGGGTTCAGGATCGTGGCGCTGCGGATCGTCCCTGACGAGCGGGAGATCATCAGCGGAACGCTGCGGGAGCTGGCACAACAGGCGCGCCTTCTGGTCACCACTGGCGGGACCGGCATTGCAAAGCGCGATGTTACGCCGGAGGCCACGCGCGCGGTCTGCGAGCGCCTGCTCGATGGAGTGGCGGAGCTGATGCGCGCCGAGGGGCTGAAGCACACCCCGCTGGCCCCGCTCTCGCGCGGCGTGTGCGGCACGCTGGACCGCTCGCTGGTGCTCAACCTGCCCGGCAGCCCCAAAGGCGCCGAACAATCCCTCCATGCGGTGTTGCATCTGGTCCCTCATGCGCTGGAGCTGCTGGCCGGCAACACCGGTCATGGAGCGGAGGCATCTTCCTGAGCCAATGCCTCTGTACTGAGCCATTGCCTTCGCGCCGGGGGAAGCGCACAGGTAAAATAACCTCTTGGGCCTGATTAAAAAGATCCTCGCCAAGTACACGGCATTCATCTGGGCAATCCTCAAGCCGCTGGGCTCCTGGGGGGTGTTCGGCGTTGCCCTGCTTGATTCGGCGGCCTATGGCATCCCTATCGATCCGGTGGTGGCCGGTTACATCTACTCCCGGCCCGCCGGCATTTGGATCTTTTCCTTGATGGCTGCGGCAGGCTCCGCCCTGGGGTCGCTGGTCCCATACGCCATCGGACGCGCTGGCGGTGAGCTGCTCCTGCTGAAGCGGATCAACAAAGAAAAGCTGGAGCGGCTGCGCGACCGCTTTGAAGGCCAGGAGTTTCTCGCCATCGCCCTGCCCTCGCTGTTGCCGCCCCCCGCCCCCTTCAAGCTGCTGGTGCTTGCAGCCGGGGTCTTCGAGATGCGCGTCGCCCTCTTTATGATCGCAGTCTTTGTGGGCAGGCTGGTACGCTTCCTGGTCCTCGGCTATCTGACCATCCATTACGGACCGCAGATTGTGGAGATCACCTTGCGCACCGCGCGGCAGCATCTTCCGCTGGTGCTGATCGCGTTTGCCGTCCTGCTGCTGGCGATCTTTCTTACCGTGCGCTTGCGCAAAGGCGCCGCTGCGGGCCGGAACACGGCCGCCTCTTTGTAGGGATAATCTCCGCCCCAGCCCTGACGGGCTGGGCTAACTTCTGCCGCGCCTTTGACGCTCGAAAGCTCCATTACGATTTAACTTTGCGTATTTCGAGCAGCGCAGCGCCCGAAAATCGATAAAAGCGGTAAATTGATAAACAGCCGGGCGGGATGGCGGCGATACGGAATCCTCGCTGCGCTTCGGATATGACAAAGAACAAAGAGCAAATGAAACTATCACTGGAAATTGCCGGGAAATCGGATATCGGATGCGTGCGCGCTAACAATGAAGACCATCTGGGATGGGACGCGGAGGCGGGCATCCTGGTAGTGTGCGATGGCATGGGTGGGGCCGCGGCCGGCGAGGTGGCCAGCCGGATGGCAGTGGAGGTCGTGCTGCAATATTTTCGCGAGGGCGGCCAGTCCGGAAATGATCCGCAGTCCGGAAGTGTGATCAAAGATGTTTCTGCCCGCGCGCAGCGCCTTGCCAGCGCCATTCATAAGGCCAATGCAGCCATCTACCGGGCGGCCATGCAAAATCCCGCGCAGCAGGGCATGGGGAGCACCATCGTCGCGATCGCCGTCGCCGAAGGCCAGTTCTCGGTGGCGCATGTGGGGGACAGCCGCGTTTATCTGCTGCGCGATGGAACAATCCGGCAACTGACGGAGGACCACTCCTTCGTCACGGAGATGGTGCGCCGCGGAATCATGGGCCGGGAGGCGGCGGAGGCTTCGGGGCTGCGGAACGTCATCACCCGCGCCCTGGGCTCGGAGGCGGAGGTGCGGCCCGATGTGCGGGACTGGCCGACCCTGCCCCATGACGTGCTGCTGCTGGCAAGCGATGGTCTGACCAGACAGATAAACGACGAGAGCATTCGCAACATCGTGGAGCAGGCCCCGTCGCTGGATGCGGCCTGCGATCGATTGATTGCGGCCGCGAAAGAGAGCGGCGGCGAGGACAATATCACCTGCCTGTTGCTTCGCATGACGGCGTGAAAACGCGGCGCTTCGCCGTTCACACTCCTCCTCTTCGCCTCTGCTACACTCATCAGTTTATTGCTGGAGGCCAGGGCATCCGGCGTGGCTGAACACTGCCGGCAGGGACAAACTGATGGCAATCAAGACGGTAGGGGTAATGGGCGCGGGGACGATGGGCAATGGTATCGCCCACGTATTCGCAAAAAAAGG
>CAYTQA010000078.1:0-690 GCA_964439495.1 uncultured Terriglobales bacterium
TATCACTCGCCGGGCCTTTTCTGTGTATCGCTCGAACATGTTCCCCCTCTGAAGGGTACTTCGGACCTCTCTTGGGGCCTCAAGGACGCCTTCACGCCTCTCTCTCCCAGTTGCCGGTGGTCCCCATGACCACTCTGCCGGGAAAGAACCTCTGGATCAAAAGCCTTGGCAGAACTCCTGCTTTGGCCAATTTAAGCTCATTTCCGCCCGCTATAGCAGCGAGTAAAAACCTTAGTTTGTCACTCTCCCGTGAGGGAGTGTGGCGTTACCTCTTCCACCCGTCCTTCTCTAAGCCGCAACACCCGGCTGCAACGCCGGGCAAAACCATGGTTATGGGTAACGATCAGAGAGGTAAGTTGATGCTCAACGTGAAGACTGGAGATCAGGTCAAAAACTGCATTTGCGGTCTTTTGATCGAGGTCGCCGGTAGGCTCGTCCGCCAGCAGTAACTTCGGCCCGGTGATCAGGGCCCTCGCCAGGGCGATGCGCTGTTGTTCCCCGCCGGAAAGCTCGCCCGCTCGATGGTGCGCTCGCCCCTGAAGTCCTACCCTGGAAATCCACTCGCCCGCATGAGCCAGCGCTTGCCTGGGAGTTTCCCCCCTTGCGAGCAGCGGCATGGCTATATTTTCCAGTGCGTTAAACTCCGGCAGCAAATAATGGAACTGCCAAACAAACCCGATTTCACGGTTG
>CAYTQA010000078.1:700-10986 GCA_964439495.1 uncultured Terriglobales bacterium
CATATCTCCCTTCCGTACCCGGAAGGACAGTTTCTCAAAGACCACCAGTTGGCTCGTACCTGACTGGTAAACCTTCTTCAGGTTTTCGACCTCGATAAGGTCGGTTTGTTCTATTGGATGCAATTGCACTCTCCCGAGTCGCAATGTAGCTGCTTGCCAGCCACGCCTCCAATTGAATCTGCACTTATTAGAACACCATTGGAGAAGAAAATACTCATTACCGAAGTCTGATTGTCGCCGGTTTTCCTGCCTGCAGCCGGAAGCGCAAAGTTATTCATAGCGCAAGGCCTCGGCGGGCAGGATCCTTGCCGCCGACCATGAGGGATACACAGTCGCCACCAGCGAAATCCCCAAAGCGACCCCCGCCACGATCAGTCCATCCACCAGCCGGGGAGCGAAAGGAACATAGTCAATCGAATAAACCTCCGCCGAGAGAGAGATCCAGTGATAACGTCCACCCAGCCAGGAGAGCATATATCCCACAAAGAGTCCGGCGGCCGTCCCGATGACCCCAATCAATATCCCCTGCAGCATGAACAGACGGCGGACCTGGGCCTTGCGCACCCCCATGGACATGAGCACGGCAATGTCGCGCGTCTTCTCCATGACCATCATGATCAACGATATCAAGATGTTAAGGGCAGCCACCAACACAATCAGCCCGATGGTGATGAAGGTGACCAGCTTTTCCAGGCGCAACGCCCGAAACAGGGCCTGGTTCATCTGCATCCAGTTGGTGGTCATAAAGCCCTTCCCTGCCTCTTTCTCTATATTGGCCCCGATCCCGGCGACCTTATAGATATCGTCCACCTTCAACTCAATGGCCGCGATCACATCCCCCAGCTCGAACAGCCGCTGCGCATCCTCAAGCCGAATGAAGGCCCAGGAGGTGTCATAGTCATAAAATCCCGATTTGAAGACGCCAACCACCTTGAACCGCATATATTTAGGGACCATGCCAAAAGGCGTCAGCTCTCCCTGGGGACTGGTAACCAGGACTACGGAATTGATGGTAGCCCCCACTTTGTCCGCCAGATCGCTGCCCAGAACGATGGGCGGATACTTCATCTCCTCCGAGGCATCGCCAGCGGCGGGAGCAGCATTCGGAGTTTCCTTCAGCGCATCGTAAGAGCCGGACTGCACGGCCCTTAAAAGATCGCTGACCCGCTCTTCATACTTCGGTACGATCCCTTTTAAAAGAGCGCCAGAGGAGCGGGAACCCCGTGAAACCAGGACTTCTTCGTAGACCGTGGGAGAGGCCGCCACCACATGCGGCTGCTTTTCCATGTGGGCCAGCAGGGCGCGCCAGTCGCGAATCCCATCGTTCTCGGTCCGCATCAGGCTGATGTGCGCCATGGAGCCTAACAGGCGCTGTTGCAGGTCCTGGCGAAAGCCATTGTTGATGGCCAGCGCGACGATCAGGGAAGCGACCCCGGCGGCGACGCCGATGATGGAGATGATGGTAATGACTCCCACCACGGCCTGACGGCGCTTGGCCCGAAGATACCGCGCAGCGATGAAGAGTTCGAATCTCACAATCAATGGGTATTGTCTTCTACAGCCTCGGCCTTATCGAGAAATGACAGGTGAGCTGCTATCAGCTTATAACTTTCGTACAAATGCTCCAAATAGGACGGGCGGAAGCTGCCGCTACCGAAAGCAAATCTGGCATGGCAAAGGCCACCTTATGCGAAGAATTTCGGCATGATGGCGGGGACCCTGCGCTGATACTCTCGATAGGCCTCTCCGAACCTGCCCTGCATTTCCTCTTCCTCCAGGCGGACCATCAACCATCCGGTCGCGATTGCAAAGAGAAGCAGCCAGAGTAGGACCTCAAGGCCGCTGATCAGGGTCCAGCCGCAGACATTGATGAGGTGGGCGAGGTAGATGGGATGGCGCACACGCGCATGCATGCCGGAGGTGATCAGCCTTTGTTCCTCCGCTTTATGGGATTCGAACTCCGGCGCGCCGGAGAGTTGCTTCCAGGTGAAATGCGCGCCGCTGCGGCGGTAGATGCCTGCGCCCACCAGCAGGAAGATCACGCCGAGCAGAATAGAAAAAGGACTTTGAAAGAGTACGATTTCGTGCCAGGGCCAGGTGATCGCCCCTGCGAGCAGGATAAAGAAGAGCCAGCTTGGCAGGAGGACGCGAAAGGCCCTCCGCGGGCTCTTCCATCGGCGCGCATTGGGGTGCGCCACCAGCCAGAAGGCGGGGATGGTGCAATAGACGAGCGCGAGGAGCCATGCGGCAATGCGGAGCCAGTACATCGCTAGCGGACGCCGGTGAGGGTTTTAGCGGAACTCATATTGTCAAAACGATCATAGACGCGCACCACAATAAGGTGCTCGTTGCCAGCAGTGCCGCCACCAGCCGCGTTCTGCCCGGATGGCGCATGAAATTTCTTTCTACTCTCCTGCTGGGGAGATACGGCGCCCGCATCTCCGGCCGGCAGGAGAATGTTAAAGTCGTAATTCTCCTCGCGGGAATCGGAGATCCGTCCCACCGGTTCCACTACCTGCCAGTCGCCGGCATCCACGGAATATTCGGCCCGTTTGATTGGGGAGAAGCTGTCAATAGCCCGGAAGGTCACATGCAGCTCCTGCCCATCCATCTTTGCCAGCAATGCTTCCACCCTGGGCGGAGTGCTGTCCACTTCAAATCGCGCGCTTTCCTTCTCGTCGGTCAGCGCCTCATCGGGGGTATGGGAGGGCGCGTCGGAGGCGACCACCTTCACCACGTATCCGCCATCGGGAAGCAGGCTGGCGTCCCAGGAATATTGCTTCTCGCGGATATTGTCCTTGAGCAGCCTCCAGTTGGTCTCTCCATCTCCGCGATAGTAGACCGAGTAAGCCAATTCATCGTCGTTGTCATCATGGGCCGCCCAGCGCACCGCGATGGAATCGTGGTCCCGGATAGCCGGCACCGGATTTCCATTCTGGGTGGTTGCGCCGGTCCCGGAAAAGCCCACCATCACGGGTTCGCCGCCGGCCTTTCCATTCATGCCCGCTCCGAAGCGCGCCCCCACCTGTACGGTCACATCGTCCACCACGGGCGCGACATTCTTCGAACGATAATTGATGCCCACGCTGCTGATCGTTGCCGGAGGATTGCCGGGATGCAGCGTCACCTTCCATTGCATGAATCGCGAATCGGGAACACCCAGAGTGGCGTCCCTGGTCCAATCCACCTTGTTCCATGGACTCCAGTTGCGATCGGGATTATCCACGTTTCCGCTGCGGGCATACAAATCAAAGCTGCCTGTGCCGCGGACCTCCGGACGACCCCAGCGGGAGAATATCCTGGCGTCAAAGACATCGCTCTCAAAGCTTCCGCCCTCCGGCTCAGGGTTGGCGCCGATCATGAAGAGCTTGCCCAGATTACTGGTGGAGGCATAAAGGGTCCCATTCGGGTTGCGGGCAAAGGAGCTTACCTGGTTGGCGCTGGCCTTGAGCAGATCGGTGAACGACCCGGCATGCGCGTTGCGTCCGATGGCGAAGACGTGACCTCGATTTCCCGTGCCCACCAGCAGAGAATTTCCATTCAGCGCCAGCGCATATACCAGGTCGTCACGCGAACTCCATAGCAGCCTGGGGGTGCCATCGGGGGCGATCGCATAAATTTCGGAGCCGCCGGGCGCAGGATTCATCACCTGGAAGTTGGCGTTGGGTTGAGCAGCGCCCGTGCCGGCATTGCCCTGCGTTGAATTCTGCGCAAGAGTGAGCGGCAGCGGCACTCCCGTGGCCCCTTGCGATTTTTTGTCTCCTACTCCCGCCGCATAAATGGCGCCGGCATCGTCCACCGCCAGTGCGGTGATCTCTTTCTTGTTCGCGCTGTAGAGAACGAACGCCTCTCCCGCCGGACTGATGCGGTAGATGAGGCCGCTGCCATCGGAGCCCGCAATTAAATTGCTCTGGCGCAGCGGGACGCCAGTCTTTTTACTATTTTTCGTCCGCCTGCCTGGATTCTCTTCCACTACCCTGGCGACTGGCTGGATCGCTAGCGAACGGATGTTGGATTCGTCGCTGGTAAAGAAGAGCGACCCTCCTCCGTCTTTTTCGACTTTGTAAATTTCTCCGCGGTCGCCGGTCGCGATATAGAGCCGGCCGCTCTCCGGATCGAGCGCAAGGTCCCATATGTATTTGGTTTTGGGATCGAAGAAGACGGAGGAGCGATAACTGCTATCCACCGGAACTTCGGACCTTGCGGCAGTGGCTTCAAGAGGGGTCCGATTGGAATTCGGCTGTGCTTCCCCGCCTTCGGCGTTCGCGGAGGGTTTTTTATCCTCCGGGCCAGCGGTCCCAGCGCGCGTGATCTTATATACCTTCCCGTCGGGAGAGGTGGCGGCGTACAGCACCCCGTCCTGGTCAATCTGGAGCGACTGGACCTGCAGCTCCCGGGCCTCAAAGATGATGCTGGCTTTACCGTCGGGGGTCACGCGATAGACGCGGGCCGGCGATCCACCCGCCAGATAAGCGTTCCCCTGGAAATCGCTCACCACCTGCCATATATACGTGGAGGGGCTGATAAAAACCTGCTTAAACGACGGCGCAAGCTCCAGGCGTCCATCGCTGGTGAGAGCGACGCCCTTCGAGGTGCCCTTTTCGAACTCATCGTATTGCGATTGTTTCCAGAGGCTTGTGCCTTCGGAGAATGCCAGGGAGGAGAAAAGCAGGAATACGGAGAAAACCAGGCCGGAGGCCATTCCGAACGTCTTTTTCATAGTGCTGAGATTAGTGTACGCCAGAACAAGCTGCCGCCGAAATGGCGATCACATTAGGCCGGGAGTACAGGAAATTGAGCGCCGGAGTCGCAACCGATGGTAGCCCGGCGATTTATGATGGAAGAGAAAGATCTCTTCTAATTTTGTCATCCAGAGCGTCGCGCGATGCGAGCGCGCGAGCGGAGCGCAAGTCGAAGGACCCGAGACAACCAGGCCCACCCACAGGTTTTACTTGATCTGTACCGTAATCACCTGTGCCCCGGAGACAACATAGTCTACCGGAGTCGAGGATTCGTCCTCGGCGGATTCGCCGGTCACAAGCATGTCCTGGGTGCCGCGCATCCCTTCCATCACGTTCATGACGGAGGCCGGTAAAGCCGGCATCACCTTGTCTTCCACCAGGGCCTGCGGCTGGTTTTCAAGCAGCGAGACATAGAGCGAGTGGTTGACGTGCTCTTTATTCAGCAGGGCGATGGTCTGGTCCAATTCCAGCTTGTGGCCGAAGTTCGTGGTCATGCGATGCACGCGGTCGAGCGTCTCGCCATCGCTGACCAGGATGCGCAGGGTGCCCTTCGGGGTAGAGGTTGGGACCTTGACGGGAATCTGCCGCACAATGCGCTCGCCACGATAGGGCCGCAGCACGGCTTCCACCATGATTTCATCCCCGGGGCGCGCCTCGGTAAGGTCGGTGCGGGCGATCTCAAGTTGGGCAGCGCGGCGCTCCGGAATGAGGTCGAAGTCCAGGTTGACGGCGTTGATCTTGGGCGCATGATAGGGATTGTCGAAGATGCGGTTGAAATGCTCGCCCAGCGCCATAGCGACCTGATACGCGCTGGGGACGCCTTCCGTCGAGGCAAACATGTTGCGCAACTGCACCGAGGGATATCCGTTTACGTCAATGCCGCCCCTCATGCGGTAGGTGATCTCTTCCCCATATTGGTTCATCCCCTGCAGGGACTGGTAGATCGTCGCCATCATGATCATGGGGGTGAGTTGGGCATTATTGAGCACCTGGAAATGGAACTGTTTGGGCTCGGCCCCGCCATGGACGGTTATATTCACCGGGATCATCTGCGGGGCCTTGTCGAAGCGGCCCATGATGCCGGTATGGCGGTCCTGAACGAAGGAGCCAATCTGGTCGGTGGTGTTGATGATCTTGAACGAATTCAGCGGCGAAGAAAGCGTGGCCACCACGTTGGCCTTGGTCATGGGCATGTCCACCATGCCGAATTGAGTGAGCGGATGGCCGCAGGCCAGCAGATGCTGCGCGTCCATGTAGGTGACGGTGCAGGTGCCGGCGATATTCAAATCTCCGCTGACCAGTATCGCGCTGACCGCCGAACCGGGCTCAATGGGCTCCGGCTGCTTCTCATTACTGGACGCGCCGATCCCCATCACGGGCGTAAGCCCCACCGCTTTGAACTGAGGAGCAAACCGCTGGATGGTCTCTTCATTGAAACCGTTGAACACAAAGGGGGCATCGATGGGGGTAAGGTATTCGGCATAATTCGCGACCTCGTCCTGGCCTCCTCCCACGGAGGTCCGGCTCGCCATCTGCTTGGGGGTGCGCGAGATCGCGGCGCCTTCGGCTGGAATGCTGCTGTCCATCTCATTGATCTCGAGCATCTCGGCGATGGGTGTAATGCCGGCAATGGGCTCTTTGGAGAACGAGCCGATCCGGAATGCCAGCGCCCCGACCAGTTTGCCGTCAATATATACGGGACTGCCGCTCATCCCGGCGACCACCCCGGTGTACTCCACCTTCGCCCCATGCAGCCGGGCGAGAATTACATCGCTCTTTGGCCCATTCATGTTTGAGAGGACGCCAAGGATCTCCACGTCCATGGGTTCGGGCTGGGTGCCTTCGAAGACCGTGTAGGCCACCCCGCGCATGCCGCGATGAATGGCGCTGACCGGCATGATCTCCGGAGCGATGCGGTGGGGGCCGGCCAGGGCCGTGCCGTTCGCCGCGTTGGGACCGTTTTTCTCGGGTTTCTGGTCTGCGAGGGAGGACAACGATACTAAAACCAGGGCTGAAAGCAATACAGCGGAGGCGCTCTTTTTCATGACTGCCGATACTCCGTAGAACCTGCCGGATGACACTTTGACCGGCCCACTCGTATAGAGGTAAGGCAACAAGTTTGGTGAAATCCAGGAGTTCTGGCATCTATACTAATACAGAGCTTCCAGATAAAGGCATATCAAATGTTGCGTAACACCTGTAGGGCGAATTTTACAGCGCTTCTAAGATTAATAGTCATTACGCTCGTAACTTGCATGATGGCGCTCCTACCCGCCGGGGCCCTTGCGTCCTCCCAGACGCCGCAATCGAGCGCCAGCAGCCAGACACAAGACCAGCAGAAGAAAGCCGACCAGCAAACACCGCCCGAAGCGGGAGGGCCGCAGGGAGAGATCGGCCCCATCGCCGTCCCGAAGAAAACTCCGGAGGCGGAGAAACCGGTCGAGAAGCCGCCCAAGATCAAGAATCCGGAAGAGATCGGAAATTATTCCCTGCGCGTGGATGTTCCGCTGGTGAACGTGGATGTCAGCGTGGTGACCAAGAACGGCCAGTTCATCCCGGGACTGAAGAAAGACAATTTCCGGATTTATGAGGACGGCGTGCCGCAAAAGGTCAGCGATTTTTCGCAGTCGGAAAAGCCGATCACAGCGGTCATGCTGCTCGAGTTCGCCGCCAACAATTATTACTTCATCCGCGACATGTTGAATTCGGCATACACCTTCGCGCAGTCGCTCAAGCCCGATGATTACATCGCAGTGGTCACCTATGATATGAAGCCGCAGCTTGTGGTGGATTTTACCAAGAACAAGCAAGAGGTCTATGAGGGGCTGAACACTCTGCGCATCCCGGGATTCAGCGAAACCAACCTCTTCGACGCCCTCTACGACACCATCGACCGCCTGGAAGGGGTGGAAGGACACAAGTACATCATCCTGATCTCCACCGGCCGCGACACCTTCAGCAAGCTCACCTATGACAAGGTGCTGAAAAAAGTCCAGGGATCGCACGACATCACCATCTATGCGGTGGGCACGGGCCAGGCGCTTTTACAGTATCTGGATGCCCATGGGGCGCTGGGGCCGCTGACGCAGATGGACTATCTTCAGGCCCAGAACCAGCTCAATTATTTCGCGCGCCTGACCGGCGGCAATGCCTGGTTTCCGCGCTTTGAAGGGGAATTGCCGGAGATATTCCACGACGTCAATGCCAGTATTCGCAATCAATACACCCTGGCGTATCGCCCCACCAACACAAAGCAGGACGGCACCTGGCGCAAGCTGAAGGTGGAACTCGTGGACGAGAATGGATCGCCGCTGCGCGTCCAGGACCAGCACCATAAAGCAGTGAAATATCAGATCATCGCGCGCGAGGGATATAAGGCAAAACAGGAAGTGGAATAGAAATTTAACATCTACAAACTCTCCCTGTCATGGTTATTTAGAGCGAGCACGCAATGCGATTTGAAGGACTCCGTGGCAGCATTTAGCTGAGATCTGGGGAAAAGAAATGGTATTCCTAGGTCGAAAGCCTGAAGCTGCAATTATGCATGGGCATTCCCGAGGTCCTTCGCTTGCGCTTGGCTCTCCCGCTTAGCGGGATCGCCGCGCGCGGCGCTCTGGATGACAGGAGTTAAGAGACATTTTAAAGATAATGTGGCGCTCTGGAGAGCAAAGGAATTCAGCTAAGTTGGGGAGTGTGGTTCACGTCCAGGCTGTTCTCTCTTTGATATCTGTCCTATCCGTGGAAGAATTTTTCCAGGACCAGCAGCACTGCTACTCCCAGGAACACCACCATTGCCATCTTCGCTCCGGGCTCTTTGTTGACCTCCGGAATAAGATCGGAGGCGGCCACATAAAGTGTGACGCCGGCCGAAAGCGGCAAACCGGTCTTCAACAGCGGGGCGAAAAATCCCATCAGGAGAACGCCGAGCATCGTTGCCGCTCCCAGCAGCGCGGAGGCACTCCAGGCAATTCCGCGCGAACGTCCGCTGGCCAGCATGACCGAGGTGACGGTAAACCCTTCGGGGATTTTATGCAGGAAAACAGCGATAAAGATCACCCATCCCAGCCAGTTTGAAACCAGAAAGCCGGAGGCGATGGCGATGCCGTCGAAAAAGGTGTGGATCAGCAGTCCGATCAGCACCGAGAAGCTCTTGTGCGAATGCACAAATTCGTTCTCATGCACCTCCTCGCCAAAGTGGAAGTGCGGGCTGAGCGTGTGCTCGAAGAAATGCACCAGGAAATATCCGGCCACGATGAAAAGCGGGGCGCGGGTGCCCGCAAGCTGAAAGCTTTCCGGCAACATTTCCAGCAGCGCGGTGGCCAGCATGAAGCCGGAGCCCAGCGCGATGAAGTAGCGGAGATAACGGCGCTCCCAATGCCTTTGCACGATGATGGCCCCGCCGAATCCGTTGGCGATGGCGGCGGTGAGTCCCAGCACGAGCGAAAGCGCCAGAGGTGACATATTTTATCCGCTATGCCGGATGTGCATGACATCGCCATCCTGCACAATGTAGTCCTTGCCTTCCAGCCGCAACGTGCCTTTGGAGCGCGCATTCGCCTCGGAGCCCGCCTCAAGCAACTGGTCCCAATGAATGGTCTCGGCACGGATGAAGTGCTTTTCCAAATCGGAGTGGATGACACCGGCAGCGGTCTGGGCGCGTGAATTGCGCTCCACCGTCCAGGCCCGGCATTCGTCTTCGCCCACCGTAAAGAATGAGATCATGCCCAGCAGCTCGTAGGTCTTGCGGACCAGACGCACCAGCCCGCTCTCTTTCAGCCCGTAGCTGGAGAGAAACTCAGCCGCATCTTCGTCATTCATGTCCGCAAGCTCCGCCTCGACCTTGCCGCAGATCGCGGTCACCCCGGCATTGGGACGCGCAGCCAGCTCGGTGAGCTTATATGTTTCCGCCGCCCGCTCCAGCTCCTCGCCCAGATTTGTGCTCTCGCTCACGTTCAATACGTAGAGCATGGGCTTCTGGCTCAGAAACATGAAGCCGCGGATCCGCTTCCTGTCGTCGGCCGTGAGTTCCATCTCGCGCAGCGGGCGCTCCGATTCCAAGTGCTTCTGGGCGCGCTTGATCAGATCGAACTCACGCTCCAACTCCTGCGACTTCATTTTCTTCAGGTCTTTTTCCAGGCGCTCCAGCCGTTTCTCTACCTGTCCCAGGTCGCTGACCACGAGATCGAAGTCCACGTTCCTGATGTCGCGCAGCGGATCGACCGGCCCCACATGCGGAATCGAAGGATCGTCAAAGGCGCGCACCACATGCGCCAAGGCATCGACGGTGCGCAGGGTGTTGGTATAGGCGGATTCCTTGAGTGCCTCCTGCCCCACCGCCGCAACGTCGGCGTACTCGATGGTCGCGTGCATGAGCTTTTTAGGATTAAAGAGAGAAGCGAGTTTATCCAGACGCTCGTCCGGGACCTTCGCGATTCCAAGATGCGCTTCCCTGGGATTGCTATGGCCGCGGTCCTCAATGTTGGCCTTGGTGAGGATCTTGAATAATGATGTCTTGCCTACCTGGGGCAGGCCGATGATTCCAGT
>CAYTQA010000079.1:0-2089 GCA_964439495.1 uncultured Terriglobales bacterium
GTCTGGGACCGAAGTCCTCGGTTCCGGTGTAGCTGTGCACCGAAATAACCGCGCGAAGCTGGCCGTCCTTCGGGCAGCGGGCTGCTTCGAATGGGATGGTCCCCATGGAAGCAAACTTTTCTTCTTCCGTTTTACAGGAAGGACAGACAAATCTCTGCACTACATCGCGGCTGAATTCTATGACAACTTCTTCCGCTGCAAGATCCGCTTGGGCGCGCTTGCGCAGTTGTTGGAGAGTCAATTGTTCGGAGCTCTCGGCAAGATGCACGATTTCGGGAACGGTGTAATGACTCATGCAATCGTCGTTCTCCGTATATTCCACTACATACGAAGAATGCGCCATTCCTTCAAAGATGTAGCCCTTGCCGGCCAGCGTGGGTAAGCCCTGAATAAGTTTGACGGCTTCCTGCACCTGAATGCCCGCAATGATCGAAGAAATAGTCGGCGTAGTAGGGACCTTGCCTTCCGATGCGGGCTCCAGCGCGAGCAGATTGCAGGACATGCGTTTCTCCAGCAACGCCCAGTCAATCTCTCCCAGGGTGCATTCGTAGCAGGGCGGGACACCGGGCAGAAACACGCGCACAACGCCATTAATTCCTTCGATTGCACCGTCGATCCATGGGCGGTTCACCTTCCATGCCGAGCGGTTGATCCACAGCCTGGCCTCGCGATTATCGAGCCCGGCGATGATGAGATCACTCCATTCGAAGAGCCCGAGACCGCACTCATTTATAACGTTCGCGATCAGCGGCTGGACCTTCGCATCTCCGGCCAGGGAACAGTAAGCCTTTGCAGCGGCTTGCGATTTGAATTGGCCGATGTCCTGGTTACGGTAAAGAACGGTCCGCGAAAGATTTGATTCCTCGATACGGTCCAGGTCAACGACGACGACCTTGCCGAAGCCAAGCAGCGCCGAGTTCTTTAGGATTTCGTTTCCGAGGGCACCAGCACCCACGACCAGCAGCCGACAGTTTGCGATCCTGGTCTGATCCCACCACGGAATCAGCCGCAGGCGGCTAAATCGGTCTTCGCGGAGCTCGGCTTCGGCGATGCGCATCGTGTTTATCCCGCGGTGATCTCCGGCTGCAAGCGCAGTATGTCGCCATCCTGAACTTGAGCTTCGCTGAGGGTTTGGGAATCCTGGATCTGACGGCCGGAATTCTTATGGTGAAACTTGTAGCTCAAGGGTGCACCGTCGGGCCCATTCGTTGGCAGGCGAAGTTTTTGCACCAGGACTGCAATGATCTTGTTGCATGCAGCGTCGTTGGGAAGTTCGACGGGAACGCGCTTGTTCTCAGTAGAATCGTAAACGGTAACATTGATATTAGGCATATTTTGGGATCGGTCTTAAGTTCATGGGCGGCCCACCGCCTGGGTTGTATTCTCGTGAATAGCGCTGGCCTGATAATCGGCCAATCTTTTGTGGGCGAATTTCTCGAAATTCCAGGCGGAATCTTCGGCTAATGAGTCCGCGCGCACGGCAAAGTTGAGGTTTTCTGCGTTGGGATCGTTATGCTTATCCACCATGGAAGTTACAATCGCAACCAGCTCTCCCCGGTCGTCAAAGACCGGCCCGCCACTGTTGCCGGGGCTCACCGGCGCCGACATCTGAATCGCACTGCCTTCAATGCGGGAGATGATTCCTGTGCTCAATGTAAATCTGAGGCCTTCGGGATGGCCGATGACGAAGATAGGCTCCCCTTCAGCTACGCTGGCGGTTTTTGCAATCGGTTCCACGAATGTTGCCTCGCCCGATCCGCGAGGGACCCAGAGCAACGCCAGGTCAAGATTCTTATGGCGGGCAATCACATCTCCCGCTCCCCAGGTGCCTGTGGACATCGCGATCAGGGCGCGAGAAGTGCCCTTGGCGGCTTTCCATGCCGGACCATCGATAACGTGGCGCGCTGTGACGAACAAATACCCTTCGGCGTTGGCTTGCAGCAGCATGCCGGCCCCGAAGCTCGCGGACGGCAGTTCGGCATGGGTCAGCCAGGATCGTTGTCCAGGGGATATGACCGCCACCAGGGGCTTCAACTTTTCAGAAATATTTTTTGCGGATGCCGGGGCAGCAAAAGGGATGCTGGGAAAG
>CAYTQA010000079.1:2099-3480 GCA_964439495.1 uncultured Terriglobales bacterium
GCTCATCCAAGTCGCTAAGGCCGGCGCTGATCAACGAAGGCAGCGGGACAAAGGAGAAGACCAGGACTGCATAGATTGAAGTCAATAATCCACTGGCAACCAGGAGCGTGTTAAGAAAGGCGACCCAACCATCACGCGTGCGCGGCGGCAACGAGCGCATGGCCACACGCAAAACAATCGTCAGCAAACACAGCACAGGGAGGACGAGCACCAGCGGAGCCATTGACGCTTTCGCCCATCGCGGCACAACAGGCGGGAGCATTGGCTCCGGCCTGGCAGGTTGCTCCGACAGGACCCGAGTCTCAGCAATCTCCCCGGGACTGATGACTATCTTTTCCATGAAGAACGTAGGCAGGGAAGGACTAGATTCTGTGGTATTTCCGGCCTAATTGCAAGATAAAGATGATTAAAGCCACTCACCGAGTTAACTTTCTGGTAATAACTTTCGCCTATATATCCCTCTGCGTTCATATCAGCCTGCCCCCCGCGAACGCCTCATTGATCCCTTACCTCCATTGCCCCGCGAAGGCGACCCGTCGCATACTAGCAATGATGAAAACAATGAAAACAGAAGCTTTTGTGCTGGCGGGCAGGCATGTTCGTCTGGAGCCGCTGGAGTATCGCCATGTGGACGGCCTGGTGGCCGCCTCGGCGGAGGAGCCCTCGCTTTACCGGTGGAGCACTGTCCCTCAGGGCCGGGAGGAGGTCATGCGCTACGTTGAGACCGCGCTGGCCTGGCGGGTGGCCGGAAGCGCCGCGCCCTTTGCCATCGTCCGCATGGCCGATGATGCCGTCATCGGCTCGACGCGCTTCTGGAACATGGAGCGATGGGCGTGGCTGCCCAGCCAGCCGCGCCACGGCCGCCAAACTCCCGACGTCTGCGAGATCGGCTATACCTGGCTGGCGCGCTCGGCCATCCGGACGGCGGCCAACACCGAGGCCAAGCTGCTGATGCTGGCGCATGCCTTCGAAAGCTGGCAGGCGCTCTGCGTGTGTTTCCACACCGACGCGCGCAACCAGCGCTCCCGCGCCGCGCTCGAACGCATCGGCGGAAAGTTCGAGGGCGTCCTGCGCGCCCATCGCATGGCCGCCGACCATGTCCCCCGCGACTCATTCCGCTATTCGATCGTCGCGGCGGAGTGGCCCACTGTGAAACAACAGCTCAACCATCTGGTTAATTCCCACCCATCGAACACCACGATGAGTGGGTCCCCCGCATCTGGTTAACTCCCACCCATCGAACACCACGATGAGTGGGGCTTGAAGCAGTTTCAAAGTTTCCAGTTTCAAGTTTCAAAAACATAAAAGCGGGTTGGGAAATCCTATTCGTTGGCACGCGGGTAGGCGCTCCGCGATATCCTGCCTGTAGGGATTCCTCGTC
>CAYTQA010000079.1:3490-10783 GCA_964439495.1 uncultured Terriglobales bacterium
AATGACAACCACTTTTTTATTTATGAGTGCCTTATTTATGGGTCCCTTATTACAGAACAGCGCAGTCACTCCGCGGCTACGTCCCAGCTTCCATGCACCAGCAGCAGGACTGGGGTCTGCATGAAGCAGCGCTCACTCCACCTCTTACGTCCCGGATTCCATGCGCAGCAGCAGGACCGGCGTGAGCATGAAGTCGAGTTTGTTGATTCGCTCCACCGCCTTGTTCATCCGCTCCTTCAACACCGGTTCCACGGTGATGACGAATGACAGGCTCTCTTTCGGCATGTTGGGCATTTGCAGCACCGCATCAATATTGATCTCGGCCTCCGCCATGATCTGGGCCACCCGCGCCAGGATGCCGGGATGGTCGCGCACCGTGAGGCGCAGATACCAGGGCAGCGGCCGCAGCCTTTCCGTGATGGTCAGCGGCTTCACGCTGTCGAAGCCCGCCAGGTCGCGCTGCTGCGGCGCCTTATTGTGAATGCCCCGCGCAATCTCCACGATGTCCGCCACCACCGCCGTTCCGGTCGCGTCGGGGCCGGCCCCCGGACCGTAAAACATCTGCTTGCCGATGCGCTCCCCGATCAGGAAGACCGCATTGTTCACGCCCTCCACGTTGGCCAGCATGGATTTGCGGCTTACCAGCCACGGCGACACCGAAACCTCCACTCCTTGCTCATTCAGCTCGGCATGGCCGACCAGCCGGATGGTGCTCTCAAGCTGCCGCGCATAATAGAAATCGCTGGCGGTGATATTGCGGATGCCGCGGGTGGCGATCTTCGACTCCGAAACCCACCCGTGAAAGGCCAGCCGGGCCAGGATGCAGAGCTTGTCGCGCGCGTCGATGCCGTCAATGTCGGCGGCGGGATCGGCCTCGGCGTATCCCTTCTGCTGCGCCTGCGCTAGCGCCTCTTCAAAGCCCAGCCCCAGGTTCTCCATCTGGGTGAGGATGTAATTGGTGGTGCCGTTCAGGATTCCGTATACGGCCTTGAGGCGGTCTCCGGTCATGCCGTCGGTGATGGCGCGGACCACCGGAATGCCTCCGGCGACGGCGGCCTCCATGCCAAAAGGGACGCGCTTTCGCGTGGCCAGCGCCTGGATCTCATTGCCGTACTTGGCCAGCAGGTTCTTATTGGCCGTGACCACGGGCTTGCGCAGCTCCAGCGCCTTCAGCACCACCTCGCGCGCGGTCTCGGTGCCGCCCATCGACTCGACCACGATGTCCACCTCGTCCGACTCCACCACCTGCCGCCAGTCGTTCACATAGCGCACCCCGGCGGGGAGGTCCTGGGGAAGCACCGGCGAGCGGCGGGCGATGTATGTGACCTTCAGCGGACAGCCGGTCCTCTGCGCGAACTCCACGGAGTTCTCCTCGATGATAGCGGCGGTTGCGCGGCCCACATTTCCATAGCCCACGATGCCGATCCGAACTGCATTCATACGCGCCTTCTCCGTGTGGTTTTAGTTTGCGCGGCTTTATTTCGAGCAGCTTTAGTTTTGGCCGCTTTAGTTTGAAGATTCGGAAAGAAATGGCTTCCCCCGCGCGTTTCCACGGCGGTAAAGATAAGCTCCGCTTCGCGTCCGGCCTCGCGCAACCGCGTGGTAATTCTGTTTCCGATCTTCGCCATCGAGCTTCCCGGCTCCAGCACCACCAGCACCGATGGTCCCGCCCCACTCAGCGCAACTCCGAGGATGCCTTTTTGCCCGGCCAGCGGACGCAGCAACGGCAAAAGCGGGCATAGCTGCTCGCGATAAGGCTCATGGAGCTGGTCGCGGAATGCGAGGGCGAAGAGCTCGGGGCGTCCCTGCGAGAGGGCCAGCACCAGCGACATGGCGGACTGAATATTAGCGACAGCCTGCGCACGGGAATAATTTGCCGGCAATACCTGCCGGGCCTTTTCGGTGGAGAGCGGCTCCGGCGGCGCCACCACCAGCACCGGCCACGCCTTCTTTTGTGGAACGGTGTACGCATGGAGCGCTTCCGCTGTGGTTGCCGGAGAATGGCCATTCTTGAGCCATTGCGCGATGGCAAAGCCGCCCAGCCAGCAGGCCGCGGCATTGTCCGCATGGCCTTCGCGTCGCGCGGCCTCTTCCAGAATCCGGTTGGAGGACCAGCTCAATTTTCCAAAATGGACGGCCAGCGCCACTCCCATAAGCCGCGCAGCCGCCGAGGAGCCGCATCCTTTCCCGATCGGGATGTCATTCTGAATGTCGAGATGAAGCGGAATCGGCTCTTTGCCGTGCTGGCGAAGGACGTCTTGATACGTCTCCAGCACCAGATTGCGTTCCAGGCTGGAGCAAATGTTCTGGTCGCGTCCGCGGGCATGGATGGTGAAGGCATCCGCGGGCCTCGCGTTTACCTTCAGGTGCAGCTTCAAAGCGAGCGCCGCCGAATCGAATGCCGGACCCAGGTTGGCCGAGGTGGCCGGCAATATCAATTGGAATGGGCGCAGGCTGGTGATATCGCGCATGGATTCGTCTTTCCTATTTGCCTTGGGTGTTTTCAACAATCCGCATCAGGGAATTGAGATCGGCGTCGAGCACGATGGGAGAATTTCTCCAGCCCTCAGCCGATCCCCGAAACAGCTCTCCGGAATGAAATGCGAGGGTGTAATCGGGGTCCTTCATCAGGTTTCCGGTAAGCACCAGGACCACCGTCTCGCTCTTCTTCACAAAACCCTGCGCCACCAGCTTATAAAGTCCAGCGAGGGTCACGGCCGAGGCCGGCTCGCATCCGATCCCCTCCGCCCCGATCTGCGCCTTGGCGACCGCGATCTCTTCCTCGCTTACCTGCTCGCAGATGCCGCCGGTCTTTTGCAAAACGTCAACCGCCTTCTTCCACGAGGCGGGATTGCCGATTCTAATGGCGGTCGCATAGGTATTGGGCTCGACCGGGACCAGGATCTTGCCCTGGGTCTCCCGCAGTGAACGATATAAAGGATTCGCGCCCTCGGCCTGGATCACCGAGATTTTTGGGATGCGTGAAATCACTCCCAGCGCCTGAAGTTCGAGAAACGCTTTGCCGATCGCCGAACTATTTGCCAGATTTCCGCCCGGTATGATAAAATGCTTCGGTGCCTGCCAGCCCAACTGCTCCAGCACCTCGATCGCGAGCGTCTTCTGCCCTTCCAGACGATAAGGGTTCATCGAATTCACAATGTAGACCGGGGCACGCTTCGCCACCTGATTCAGCAGGCGCAGGCAGCCATCGAAGTTGGTGCGCAGCTGGCAGACCAGCGACCCGTATTCCAGCGTTTGCGACAATTTGCCGCTGGAGATTTTGCCTTCGGGGATCAGCACCAGGCTCTTCATCCCGGCGCGGCTGGCATAAGCCGCCATGGAAGCGGAGGTATTGCCGGTGGAGGCACACGCCACCCAATTGCATCCCATTTCCTTTGCCTTGGAGATGACCGCCGTCATCCCGGTGTCTTTGAACGAGCCGGTGGGATTCATCCCCTGATGCTTGGCCAGAAGGCGCTCCACTCCCGCGCTTCTGGAGCAGCGCGGCAGCGTGTACAGCGGGGTATTGCCCTCGCGCAGGGTCACTATCGAGCGCAGGTCTTTTAAAAAGGGCAGCAATTCGCGGAAGCGCCACACCCCGCTCTGGTCAATCGGGTCGAGGGAATTCTTTCTTTCCCGCCATAGATTGCGCAGATCGTCCCACGGCAAAAGCGCGCCCGTGTGATCTTCCTGCCATGCCGGATAGAAGACTTCGAGCAAGTTGCCGCACTGCGAGCAATAAAAATCCGGGCTTTGCTGCTGGGGAATAATTCCGCACCCGATGCAGCGAAGCCGGGAAGCGCCTTGCACATTCTGTGCCGCTGAGTTTTTGTCCATGCCCTCTATTCCAGAAATTCCTTGTGAATGGCCCGTATGACCTCGGAAGCGCTCGAAGCCTGGACCGCGAAGCAGATGCTCAATTCGGTTGCGCCCTGCGCCACTGCGATCACGCTCACCTTGCAGCGCGCCACCGCCGCGAAGAGCCGCGCGATGATGCCGTAGCTGCCCTTCATGGCCTCGCCCAGGATGGCGATCACCGCCAGGTCCTTCTCCACCTTTACCGATTTAAGCACACCATGCTTCAACTCGGTGCGGAAGATGCGCTCGATAAATGTCCGCACGCGGTCGGTGTCCTCTCCGCGAAGCACCAGGCCAAATGCATTTTCCGCGGAAGACTGCGTGGAAAACAGAATATCCACATGGTCATGTCCGAGGCGAAGGAAGAGCCTGCCCAGAATGTCGGCGGCGGCGTAGATATCGTCGCGCACGGAAAGGGTAATCAGGCTTGCCTTGGTGATGGCGCTGACGCCCTTGATAGGCCCTTGGGTGGTGGAGGCATGCGCGGTAATCTTGGTGCCGGCTACCTCCGGCTTGAAGGAGTTCTTGATCCACACCGGAATGTTCTTCTCCATGGCGGGGCGGATGGCCTTGTGATGGATGACCTTCGCGCCATAGTAGGAGAGCTCGATCGCCTCGGCAAAGGTGACCTCCGGCAGGATGCGGGCCTTGACGCCTAAACGCGGGTCCGCCGTCAGCACACCATCCACATCGGTCCAAATCCAGATCTCGTCGCAATTCAGCACCGATCCGATGATGGTCGCCGAAGAATCGGATCCGCCGCGGCCCAAAGTGGTGGGCTGTCCCTTGGGTGTGGCCCCGGCATATCCGGTCACCACCGGGATGCAGTTGTTTTTAAGATGCGGGACCAGAATCTCTTCCGCCTTCAGGCGGGTGGCCTCCAGGTCGGCTGTGGCGTCGCCGAAGCGGTCGTCGGTGACCAGCACGTCCACTGAATCCACATACATGCTGGTGTGTCCCATGTGCTGGAGCAGGGCGGCAAAGATCTGGTTGGACATCTTCTCACCCATCCCCAGCGAGACATCGAGCAACTGCGGCGTGATTGCGCGGAGTTGGAGCAGGGCGAAACAAAAATCGTGGAGGCGCTGCAGGATGGCCTGGATACCCACCAGCACCTGGCCTCTCTGCGGCTCGGGGAAGAGCTCCGCAACCATCTCTTCATGGCGGGCGCGAATCGTCTCCAGGCAGGCGCGGAGGGTTTCTTCGTCGGTGCGCGCGGCTGCGTTCGTGCATTTGAGGATCTGGTCGGTCACTCCAGCAAGGGCCGAGGCCACGACCACCACCCGGTTTTTACGGGCCTCCTGGGCAACGATTTTTGCCGAATTCAGGATGCGTCCGGCATTTTCCACCGACGTTCCCCCAAACTTCATGACAATGGTTTTCATGTGTTTATTCTTCAAGTCTCTCCGATTTTTGTTCCCTGAAATGCAAAGACCCACCGCCAATGCTTTCTGGCCGTGGGTCTCTTTAGGATGACTGCCTGATCTCTGGATCGCCTATGAGCCCTTTGGCCAGAAGCATGTAATTCGCGTGCATGTCTCAGCCATGCACATACATGTCTCTGGATTGGGCGTCTGAAGGCTCATGGATATGTAAGTGGTTACTTTATTTGGGAGCGCTCTTCCCTGTCAAATATCTCCTTCTCTTCCCTGGCAGTCGCCTTTGATCCCAGGCAGCGTGGTCTGCATTTTATGGGCTCTCCGTCTTGCTCACCGAGGTGCTTGACCCAATCACCCGCAGCTTCGGATCGCGTTCGACCTCTGCCAGGAGCTCCCGCGTGATCTTATCGTCTATCTCGGATGCGTTTTCCAGTTCAACCGGATAACGAATGATGACCTCCATGCCGCCTGGCGTGAGGTGCAGGCGGCCCTCCGGATTTAAGCGCTGGGCGGAGCGAGTGGCCAGCGTCCTTTCGATGCTCTGGCGCTGCGACTCCATCTTTTCCTTATAACCGGCAAATACGCGGTTCACGGCCTCCAGCATCCGCTTTTCCACTTGGCGGTAGTCACTCTCCGCGGCCAGCGTGAGCGTGATCTCGTGCCAGACAAAGTTGGTGCCGGGAATCTGCTTGAAGAGGCCGGCGGTGGGCTGAAAGACCACTGCGTTCGAAAAGACCACGACGCGCCCGGTCGCGCGCGGGCCGGAGCCGCTGCCAATCTCCATCAGATGCAGGCGGACCAAGCCGATGTCCACAACGTCGCCGGTCACCCCGGAGATCTGTATGCGATCGCCGATGCGCACTCCATACTTACCGATGAGGAAGAAATAGCCGGCGACGGAAAGGATCACATTCTGTAGCGCGACTGCGATTCCAGCAGTAAGCAGTCCGGCAAAGGTGGTCAGGGCGCCCAGCTCGCTGGCGAATGACACCGCCACAATGATCGCGGCCAGGCACCAGATCACGATCCGGCGCAGCAGGAGAAATTGATAGCGGCGGCGCACATCGTGCACATAGCGGAATATCGTCCGCCGCCAAAGCTCGGAGAAGCCTAAAATCACGCCCAGAATGATTCCCAGAACGGCCAGCCGCAAAATAAGGTTCTTCAACTGCGTGGAATATTGGGAGGCAATCGCGCTGCGCCAGTTCGACGTGCTGCGCTTGTACAGGTCGAGAAGGATGACCTCCTTCCCCAGCGGAAGGAATGTGGCGGAGACCTGCTTGAAGCGGACGGTGAGCGCATCCAGGTCCTTTTTTTGCTGCGCCAGGACCGCGGGATCGTTCTGTACGTCGGCCGCGGATGCGAGCTGGTCGCCTTGCTGCTCGAGGGTCCGAATATCGGAAACCAATGGGGCGCGCAATGCATTGATCGATTTTTCAAGCGAATCGGTCAGCCGCAGGGTGTCGTCCATGGCATGGACCTTCCTCCGCAGCGCAAATAAATCGGTGATGATCGCAAGAATGCCGGTGGGCGTGTCTTTCTTCTGTGTTGCGGCCACGGCAACCGGGGTGGAATTATTGTTGGCGGAGGAGGCCGGCTGTCCCTCATTTTGCCGGCCGGTCTCGGTAAGCACGTCGGGCGCGGTGCGCGCGAGCTCTTCGATCTCAGCCGATAAATCTCCCGAGCTTGGTCCGGCGGTCCCGCTGATGAATTGCAGCATGTTGCGCATGGCATCGCTGCGGGCCTGCTGAAGCTCGAGTTCGCCCTTCGTCTCCTCCAGCGTGGATTGCAGCAGGCGGCGCTTCTGCCCGGTCGCGGTCTTTAACTGCTGCTGGAAGGAATCGATCTCTCCCTGGAGTTGCTTGACTTGCTGGTCCGCCTTCGCAGCCATATCAAAGAAGACCTGATAGCGCGAGGCGGCGGGGTTGGCCTGACCGGTTGTGGCGGTCGCATTGCCGGCGGTTTCCTTGCTGGACATCGCCTGCGCCGCGGAACGGGCGAAATCGAAGGACAGCCGCACTACCTGTCCGGCAATTTGACGATTGTCGTTGAGGAA
>CAYTQA010000080.1:0-10769 GCA_964439495.1 uncultured Terriglobales bacterium
GAACCTCCTGATTTCCGGTGAGGTCCCGCTGGGCGCAGGGCTAAGTTCGTCGGCCGCGCTCGAAGTATCGACGGCGCTCGCCCTTTCCTCGATATGGGGCATCGAATTGTCCCGCTTCCAGTTGGCGAAGCTCTGCCAGTCAGCGGAGCATGAATACGCCGGGACGCGCTGCGGCATCATGGACCAGTTCATCTCGCTGTTCGGCAGCGCCGGACACTGTCTCATGCTGGACTGCCGCTCTCTCGACTATACCGCCCTGCCCATCCCGAATAGCGCGCGGCTGGTGATATGCGACAGCAAGGTCAAGCATGAGCTCGCGGGCGGCGAATACAATCGGCGGCGGCAGGATTGCGAGGCGGGTGTGCAACGGCTTCGGCAATATGGTCCGCATATTACGGCCCTGCGAGATGTGACGCCGGAGCTGCTGGAACAGCACAAGGACGCCCTGCCCGAGGTGGTGTACCGGCGTTGCCGCCACGTGGTGACGGAGGATGAGCGCGTGCTGCGGGCCGCGGATGCGCTGAAGTCGGGCGACCTGAAGAGCTTTGGCAGGCTGATGTATGAATCTCACGCCAGCCTGCGCGACGATTATGAAGTAAGTTGCAAGGAATTGGACCTCCTGGTGGAGATTGCATCCAGCATCGATGGAGTGTGGGGAGCGCGAATGACGGGCGGAGGCTTCGGCGGTTGTACCATCAACCTGGTCCCAGTGGAGTCGGTGGGCCGCTTTCAACTGGAAGTGGGCCGGCAGTATGAGTCGCGCTCCGGCATTGTGCCTTCCATTTACGTTTGTTCCGCCGCGAGCGGCGCAGGGCCGGTGGAAGCTGAAGCAGGAGTCCGGTCGATATGAATCTTCTTGTAACAGGCGGCGGTGGTTACATCGGCAGCGTGGTGACGAGCGAACTGCTCCATCGTGGTCATAAGGTCACGGTATTTGACAATCTAAGCCACGGGCATCGCTCCGCGATACCCGCAAGCGCAAAGTTTGTGCTGGGAGATATATCGGACCGGGAGGCGCTGTCGTCGATCTTTCGTGCCGGCGCTTTCGATGGCGTGTTGCACTTCGCGGCCTTCATTGAAGCTGGCGAGTCGATGAAGGTCCCGGAGAAGTTCTTCCGCAACAACACCGCAAATGCGCTGACGCTGCTTGAAATCATGCACGAATTCAAGGTCCCGCGGCTGGTTTTCTCCTCCACCGCCGCGCTGTACGGCAATCCGGAGCGCACGCCGATCCAGGAAGACGACCCGCTCCATCCTACCAACGCATACGGCGAATCGAAGCTGCTGGTGGAGCAGATGCTTGCGTGGTTTCATCGCATTCACGGGCTGCGTTACGCCAGCCTGCGCTACTTCAATGCCGCCGGCGCGACCGAGGAGTTGGGGGAGGACCACCATCCGGAGACGCACCTGGTCCCTCTGGTCCTGCAGGTCGCGGCGGGAAAGCGCGCGAATGTCTCCATTTATGGGACCGATTATCCCACCCCTGACGGGACCTGCATTCGCGATTACATCCATGTCAGCGATCTGGCCTCCGCCCATGTGCTGGCGCTGGAGGCCCTGGGCAAGCAGGCGGAGCCGGAGCGGCTGATCTTCAATCTTGGCAACGGGCGCGGATTCAGCGTGCGCCAGGTCATTGAAGCTGCCCGGCGCGTTACCGGCCATCCGATTCCGGTGATTGAATCGCCACGCCGTCCCGGAGATCCCGCCATCCTGGTGGCCAGCTCCGAGAAGATCAAAAGCCAGTTGCACTGGAAGCCGAAGCATCCTGAAATCGACGAGATCATCGCCAGCGCATGGAATTGGCGCAACCGGCGCCCGGAAGGATACGGAAAGTAATGGCCGACAGCCATTTCGCCGAGCTTCAAAAGCTGCCGCACCGGCGCTTCAATCCATTGACTCGCGAATGGGTCCTGGTTTCGCCCCAGCGTACGCAACGTCCCTGGCAGGGGCAGGTCGAGCGCACTCCCATGCCCGCCCTGAAGAGCTACGATCCTGCCTGCTATCTTTGTCCCGGCAATACCCGGGCCGGCTCTGCCACCAACCCGCGCTACACCAGCACCTTTGTCTTCGAGAACGATTTTGCGGCGCTCAAGCCCGATACTCCACACGAGAAGCTTCGGGATGGACATGGCCTGATCGTCGCCGAGGCCGAGCGCGGCGTCTGCAAGGTGGTGTGCTTTTCGCCCCGCCACGACCTGACGTTGTCGCAGATGACCACAGACGAGGTCCGCAAGGTCGTCGATACCTGGTCCGGCGAATACACCGCGCTGGGAGCATTGCCCTACATCAATTACGTGCAGATCTTCGAGAACCGCGGCGAGATGATGGGATGCAGCAATCCGCATCCACATGGGCAGATATGGGCCAGTGAATCTGTCCCCAATGAGCCGGCCAAGGAGCAAAGCGCTTTCCTCGACTATCGCGAGCGCAACCACTCCTGCCTGCTCTGCGACTATGTGGCCTATGAGCGCTCCAGGGAACAGCGCCTGGTCTGCGAAAACCACGACTTCGTTGCCCTCGTGCCCTTCTGGGCGGTCTGGCCGTTTGAGACGCTGGTCATCAGCAAGGAACACCTGCCGGATATTGCCGGCATGAACAACGAAACCCGCACAGCTCTGGCGGACATTCTGCGCCGGGTGACCAGCGGTTATGACAGGCTGTTCCAGGTCTCGTTCCCATATTCCATGGGATTTCATCAGCGGCCGACCGACGGCAAAGAGCACGGCGAATGCCATTTTCATGGGCATTTTTATCCGCCGCTCCTGCGCTCCGCCACCATCCGCAAGTTTATGGTTGGATACGAAATGCTGGCTACGCCGCAACGCGATATCACGCCAGAATCGGCCGCGGAACGATTGCGCGCCGAGCAAGACTCAATATGACCATCCACGTGCGCCGATAGGGCGCGAAGTAATGCAGCAACACATGCAAGACGGGCCAATACCACACGATAGCTGAGGGCTTTATTTGCTGTGCACAGGCCAGCGATGATACGTGTCCCACATCGTGCGCCTTTGCCGATCAGTGATCGGTCTTGCGCGGTATGACCTTGACGGTCGCGGAGCGGGCGCGTGCGCCGATCATCGGGCTGAGATATGGGCTGCCCTTGTACTTCGCCCGATAAGCGTCATCGATGCGGTCGCATCAGGCATGGTGTTCTCCATTGCCACGGGCCGCTTACAGGCCGGTCATTTTCTCCAGGCGTTCCGGATACCGGGCCCCTTCCACCTTGATCTTCGACGCGGCGGCCTCGATCTCTCGCAAGTCTTCGGGCGTCAGTTGCATCGACACCGCTCCGATGTTCTCTTCCAGGCGGTTTAGCTTCGTCGTGCCGGGGATTGGAACGATCCATGGCTTTTGCGCGAACAGCCAGGCAAGGGCGATCTGAGCGGGAGTCGCGTTCTTGCGCTTCGCAATCCTGTCGAGCAGGCCGGTCAGCGCCTGGTTCGCCTTGAGGGCCTCCTGCGTAAAGCGAGGCAGCGTGCTGCGGAAATCGGAGCTGTCGAATTGTGTATTTGGATCGATCTTGCCCGTCAGGAAGCCCTTTCCAAGCGGGCTATAAGGCACGAAACCAATCCCGAGTTCCTCAAGCGTGGGAATCACTTCCTGCTCCGGCTTCCTCCACCACAGCGAGTATTCGCTCTGCAGCGCGGTGAGCGGCTGGACCGCGTGCGCGCGGCGAATCGTCTTTACGCCCGCCTCGGAAAGTCCGAAGTGCTTGACCTTGCCGGCCTGGATCAGTTCCTTCACCGCTCCGGCGACATCTTCTATGGGCACGCTCGGGTCCACCCGATGCTGATACAGCAGATCAATGCTCTCCACCCTGAGGCGCTTGAGCGACCCTTCGACCGCCTGCTTGATGTGCTCGGGCCGGCTATTCAGGCCTGCCGCTCCCGGGCGATGATCGCTGCCGCTCAGATCGAACCCGAACTTGGTGGCAATCACCACTTTGCCATGAAAAGGCGCAAGCGCCTCGCCCACGAGTTCTTCGTTGATGAATGGACCATAGACCTCGGCGGTATCAAAGAACGTGATGCCGCGCTCGACGGCGGCATGGAGCAGTTTCGTCATCTCCTGCTTGTCTTTGGGCGGACCGTAAGAAAAGCTCATTCCCATGCAGCCGAGGCCGATGGCTGAGACTTCCAGGTTGCTGTTTCCGAGTTTCCGTTTCTGCATAATTGCTCCTTCCGTCCTGACTCGCGCATTGGGCGCTGCCGATATGACTTTGATGCTTCCACCCTACTGGCCCGACGCGATCGAGCGGTATCCCGATTCTGCCGAATAATTGCCTATTCCTGCCGCTGCCCGCGATTTCGTGCAGATGGACTAGCGATTTAGCGCTATGCTTGATTCACAAAGGAGCGCTTCGTGGCACAGCCGGCCAATCAGAAAATTACAAATAAAGGGCAGTCGTCACGGGTCGCTGAGTTGAGGGAAGAACTCCGGCGCAAGATTGTCGCCCATACTCCGAACCCAGGGGCCCATGCAACCGCCATACCGGGCCTTTCCCTGTATCGGCGAACTGCGCCGAGCCCCTGCTATCCCGCAGCGTACGGGCCCAGTTTCAGCATCTTTGTTCAGGGGCGAAAGCGCATCACCCTTGCCGGAACCACGTACCTGTGCGATGAATCGACATTCCTCCTGAGCTCCGTGGACGTGCCAGTCGTCAGCCAGATCGTCGCGGCGAGCGAGGAAGTGCCCTTGCTTTCGTTGCTGCTCAAACTCGATATGGCGGTCGTCCGGGAAATTCTCAGCCAGGACGAGTTCCATGCGCCTGATGGTCCCGTCCAGGCCCGCGGCATCACGATTGGGAAAACGACTGTCGATCTGCTGAAGCCCTGTTCCCGGCTTTTGGACCTGCTGGATGCTCCACAGGACATACCGTTTCTCAGTAACCTGGTCCAACGCGAGATCGTGTACCGCTTACTGCGAGGACCGCAGGGAGAGCGGCTGCGCGCGATCGCCACGCTGGGCGACCAGAGCCACAGAACGGCCAAAGCGATCGCCTGGCTCAGGAGCAATTACATGAAACCTCTGCGGGTCGAGGAGCTCGCGGAGATTGCGCGCATGGGCATGTCAACCCTGCATCATCACTTCCGCGCCTTGACGGCAATGAGCCCACTGCAATACCAGAAACAGCTTCGGTTAGTGGCCGCGCGCGAGCGAATGCTGGTTGAGGGACTGGATGCGGCCAGTGCGGCCTTCGAAGTAGGCTATGAAAGCGCGAGCCAGTTCAACCGCGAATACAAACGCTTCTTCGGCCAACCACCGATGCGCGATATCAAAGCGCGCCGTTTCTCCGAGTCCCCGACCGTTCGCGATTGACGCAATTTGTTTCTGTCAGCCTTTTCCACTGCTTCCTTGCCAAGCCGGGAATAAAAGCTCACATTGTCCCAGCAGCCTGGTCAGCTAAGATGGGATGGCCATCGCCGTTGGCGATTAAGGTCAGCAGAAAGATATAGTGGTACAGGCTTTCGAACGGAGAGGACATGTTCAAGTGCAGATTTTTACAGTTGCCGCTGCTTCTACTGGCGCTGATTTCCCAGGGAAGCGCGCAGTTCGCGCATACCGACCACAAACAGATCGTCGATGGCTCCGGCAAACCGCTCCTTATACGCGCAACCAACCTGGGCAATTGGCTGGTCCCGGAAGGATACATGTGGCTGTTCCAGGGTGGCCCGCAATCTCCCAGTGAGATCCGCGCTCTGGTGCTGGAGCTGCTTGGACCGGAAGGGTCGGCCGCGTTCTGGCAGAAGTACCGCGAGAACTACATTACGCGGGAGGACATTGCGCTCCTGCATCGCGCCGGCTTCAATGCCATTCGCGTTCCAATGCATTACAGCTTTTTTGAGAGCGACGATGCGGAAGGTTTCAAGCTGCTGGACCAGGTGATTGCCTGGAGCCGTGCTGAAGGTCTCTATGTAGTCCTGGATCTTCATGCCGCGCCCGGCGGACAGACGGGGGCGAACATCGACGACAGCGCCGGATATCCGTGGCTCTACCACAGTCCACGCGAGCAGGAGCACCTGATCGCAATCTGGCGGCGGCTGGCGGCCCATTATCGCGATGAACCGGCCGTCCTCGGTTATGACCTGCTGAATGAGCCAATCCCGCATTTTCCCAAACTGGCGCCCTTGAATCCTTTGCTGGAGCCGCTCTACAAGAGGCTCTCGGGCGAGATACGAAAGGTTGATACCCACCATATTCTCTTTCTCGGCGGCGCGCAGTGGGACGGGAATTTTTCGGTCTTCGGCAAGCCTTTCGATGCCAACGTCGCATACACATTTCACAAATACTGGACGGCGCCGGATGAAAGCGTGCTGCGGCAATACCTCGACTTTCGCGAACGCTACGATGTGCCGATCTGGCTGGGCGAGTCTGGGGAGAATACCGATGAATGGATCGCGCAATTCGTGAAGGTGCTTCAAAAGAACAATATCGGATGGGCCTTCTGGCCGTATAAGAAGATGGAGAAGCCTTCGGCGGTGGTCAGCATCGTGCCGCCTGCGGATTGGGGAAAGATCGTGGAGTTCGCAAAACTTCCGCGCGGTACCGGGCACGTGGAAGAACGGCTGAAGGCCCGGCCCGATCAGGAAACCATCAACCGTGCTTTCGCCGAGTTGCTGGAGAATGTCCGCCTGCAAAAATGCCGGGTCAACGACGGATATTTAAAGGCGCTTGGGATGAAGTCGGATCTTGCGCCGGTCAGCGCGGGAAGGGCGGCGAACTGAAAGATTCTCAACCACTAAATCCTCGCAAGACCGGGCAAGCGCAACACACCATTGCTAAATCGCTGTGTCAGGTGCGACTAGGCCGCGCGGCGATGGCTTGCGCGCGTATGCGCCGCCTTCTGGGCTGCGCGTTTCAAACCAGTCTTTCCCTTGGTCCGGACCGCCTTCATCGCTGCCTGATGGCGAGCCGACGCCCCTCGCGCCCGTGCCGTGCTGCGTGCCTGGCGCGCCAACCCTTTTTTCGATGCGGCCGAACGTCCTTCGCGCTTGAGGACCTTGGAGATTGCTCGCGAGCGTTTTGGCGACGGCTTGCGCCTGGGCGAGGCTTGCCCTTTTTCCAGATCGCGCTCCGCCTTCTTGCGGGTCTGGGCCGAGGCCTTTCCTTTTTTGGGAGCACCCAACTTCACGCCACTGCGACGCGCTTTTGAGAGCCCAATCGCAATTGCCTGCTTGGGCGAGCGGGCGCCGTGCTTGCCCTCCCGGATGTGGTGCATCTCTTCGCGCACGAATTCACCTGCCTGCGTGCTGGGCGATTTTCCTTCCTGCTTATCTCGCTGGGCCCGTTCGATAGTTTCTTTTTCCGGCATGAACTCCTCCTTTTCGGAACCCCACATTAAGGTAGATGCCAGGCATGCTTGAACAAGATGGCAGATCACGAATGGGCCCCTCTCATACGGACGGATGAAGTCCAGGGCAGAGGTACATTCCGCAATGCGCTTGGATCGAACTCGGGTCAGAATCTTCCAGAGTCGCGAATCAGGAGTGCATGAGCGTTGCTGATTTCCCAGTGAGACGGCGGGTAGGGCCCGATTTCCGGGGCCCGGCGGCCAACCTATCTGTTCCCGGCGCATCACGGTTTATAAGCATCCTTTTATGCCCATCAATATAGTTATGCTCTGCTTTTAGCGGGCAGAGCTGGTGAATCTGCGCAACTCTAGCGGGCAATGCTCAAAGTACATAAATACTTAGAGATGAGGAGGAGACAATGAAGAGCTATTTGCATCAGTTTGCATGGGGCCTTGCTCTCACTGCGGGTTTTGCCTGGGGACAATCCGCCCAGCAGAGCACCCCATCGAATAGTCCACCGGTTTCTTCGGAGACGCAGGCCGCGCAGAACCCGAAAAATCCCGATCAGCCGCCGCCAACCGTAGTGAAGCCGGATGAAGACAGACCGGAGGCCCAAACTGGCACGATGCCACGCGGCGGCCCGTCTGTGCTCCAATCGCAAATCCAGAACGCGCTGCAGCAGCAGATGCCTTCCGGCGCTGGCAATGTGAGTGTAAGTATTGCGAGCGACAACAGCATTCAGCTCTCGGGAACGGTAGCTTCCGAGGACCAGAAGCAAGATGCGGAACGGATCGCCCACGCGGCCGCTCCGGACCAGACGATCGTAAATAACATCACCGTAAGCAGCTCGCAGGGCACAACGGGGTCCACCAGCAGCGCGACCATGCCCAGCGCTTCCAGCGAAACCAACCAGACTGGCCAGACTACGCAAAGCAATGTTGGCGGTACCGCTACCACCGATGTGCAGGGCAGGATCCAGACCGCCCTGCGGCAGGACTCCAGCCTGGCTGATACCAGCATTACTGTGGATACAAAGGACAATTCGGTTGAATTGTCAGGGACTGTGACCAGCAAAGCTGAAAAACAGAAAGTCCTGGATCTCGCCGCGGTGAATGCCGGCGGACGGAAGGTGATCGATCACCTGAAGGTCACCACTTCGCAATCAACTCCAAGCGCTGTTCCCCCGCGTTACTGAACAACTCACAGCGGAGTGGCCGAACAGGCCACCCCGCTTTTCATATCTCACCAGCCACATGGACCAGCAATGATTTTGTACAAGGTCAGTTACTCTAGGCCGCAGCCGGAGGGCGTTCCGGATGGCTTGGCTTGGAAATTTCGGCAACCGTCTCCTGCACTTTTTTAGGCTCTTCGAGCAATACAAGATCGGCCTGGGCCACGATCCCGATACAGCGGTCCTGATCGTCCACCACCGGCATACGGCGAATCTGGTTCTTCTGCATGACTTTTTCACAATCTTCCAGATCGTCGTCCACCCGGCACGTCAGTGGATTGCGGGTCACATAGTTATTGATTGGGGTGCTCCGTGGATCGAGACCATCGGCCACAATTGTGCAGCACAGGTCTCGATCTGTAATAATCCCCTCCAGCTTTCTTCCCTCCGAGACAATAGGCACCGAACCTATGTCCTGCTCGCGCAAAATTTTGGCAACTTCCTGGGCCGTATCCGAAAGGTGGCAGCAAACTGGGTCCGCGGTCATCACATCTTTCACTTTCATGGCATCCTCCTGAAATTTCTGGTTGAATAAATAATGTTGATTGTTGATTCTCCTTGAGCAGTCTGACTTTGAGAGATGGCTTTCATTATTGGCTGGGCGTGCTATGCAATGCGCTCCGATGGTATTTGCATGTGAGCGGCAAACCACTCGGACGCAAGTTTTGCGACTTCCTGAAGTTTTCCCGGCTCCTCGAAAAGGTGCGATGCGCCCGGCACGATTTCCATCCGTTTTTCGCAGCGCAGCCGGTCGTAGGCTTTGCGGTTGAACGCAATCACCGGCAGATCGTCACCTCCGACGATCAGCAGGGTGGGAGCTTTGACCTCCGGCAAGAAGCGCTCCGCCAGGTCAGGGCGTCCGCCGCGCGAAACAATCGCGGCTACATTCGGACGTTGCGCGGCAGCCACCAGCGCCGCTCCTCCTCCCGTGCTGGCCCCAAAGTATCCCAGCGGCAACCGGGCGGTTGACGGATGCTGCGCAAGCCATTCGCTCGCGCCCAGCAGCCGGTCAGCGAGGAAGTCGATATTGAAGCGCAGCTCGGCGGTGATGTTGTCCCGGGCTTCTTCGGCGGGAGTGAGCAGGTCGATCAGCAGCGTGGCCATCCCGTTCTGTTGCAGAACGTCTGCGACATATTGATTTCGCTTGCTGTGGCGGCTGCTGCCGCTGCCATGGGCAAAGAGAACAACGCCGCGCGCATTCGCGGGGACGGAAAGGAAGCCGGCTAACTCCGCCGGTCCGGCCTGAACTCTGATTTCGGATTCATTCATCGTCGCCATGGAGACACTCCCGGCTTATCCGGCCAGGGGCAGATCTTTTACCGAACGTATCAGCAGCTCCCGGACCTCCTGATCGCTGGTCGGACGAAAGTCCTCATACCACTGGCCCACGGCAAAGAATCTGGCCGGCGTTGCCGCGCAAATTACGTCATCTACTTCATCCTCGAACTCCATGCAGGTTGCTTCCGAGGCCACTGGGACCGCCACTACGGTCCGCCTCGCTCCCTTGGAACGTACCGCCGTGGCGGCGGCCCGCATAGTCGCTCCGGTCGCCAGTCCATCGTCAATCAGAATCGCGGTCTTCCCGCGCAGATCGGGAAAGGGCAGGCTTCCACGATAGAGTTGCTCTCTGCGATGCAACTCCTCTTCTTCGCGGCGCGCGACCGCATCGATCATCGATTCGGGGATTTCTAAGTGTTCGACGACTTCCTTGTTGAGCACGCGCACTCCTCCGCTTGAGATGGCCCCCATGGCAAGCTCTTCGTGTCCCGGCACGCCCAGCTTGCGGACGATAAAAACATCCATCGGGACATGCAGGGAACGGGCCACCTCATAGGCAACAGGTATTCCGCCCCGGGGCAGGGCAAGGATGATGGCATTCTGATCGCCGGCAAAATGTTGCAGCCTGGCTGCAAGCTGCTGGCCGGCATCATATCGGTCGCGGAAGAGCATGGGTCCTCCTTGCATCGCGCATCATGTTGGAAGCAGAGTGCTTGCCCAGAAATACCTGCCAAAAACGTATGAATCCGGGGACATTGCTCAGGTTGCCACTTTTCTCAGAGTGGTCCCGGAGCTGGATCGGCAGATAGGGAACAGGTTAGCCAATGCGGCAGCGCTGGGTAGGAGAGAAAGAAAAATCAAGCCCCGGAGTGGGCGGCACTGGAAATAAACAAGATTTTGTCATCCCGTCTATAACAACAACGGCGGTGTCAAGGGCAGACGTATGCGCCCGCGTCTCCCAG
>CAYTQA010000081.1:0-10766 GCA_964439495.1 uncultured Terriglobales bacterium
TTTGCATCTTCCCATGGGGCACTCGGGATTTCGGCCAGAATCTCTCGCCCCATGGATGGTTTGCGGCGAAGTTTCGTGCCACGCTTCGTAATATGATGGTCCGCGAGCAGGACCGCGACCTCCACCTGCTTTCCGTGATTTCCCCGGAGTGGGTCAAGCCGAGACAAAGTATTCAGGTCCATCGTGCGCCCACCAATTTCGGGGATGTGAATTTCGACCTGGAGTTCTCGGATGCAATGGCCACCCTGCGGCTCAATGATCGGTTTACGGAAGCGCCGCGCCAGATCGTGCTGCATATACCGTGGTTCATGAATGTCAGCAGGATTGTTGCCGACGGCAAGCCTCTTGAATCGAGCGCCAATTCGGTCCCATTGCCCCCTGGCACAAAGCAGGTCACAATCTGGTGGTCGAAACAGGAGAATGCTCCCGCGTTAAGCTATGCGAATGCGGTAAACGCTTATAAGGCGGAGTATCGCCGCCGCTATCAGCAGTGGTCGCAAACAGGAGCGCAGCAGAACCAGTAGAATCGGGCCTCGATTTTAAGAGTCAGGAGAGAATGCCATGTCCAATACCGTGGTTGTAAATCGCACCGATGCGTTAGCATCTCCGTCCCGTACCATATCCGCGCCGCCAGGCCAGCGTCTGCTCTCCCTCGATGTCTTTCGGGGCATCACCATCGCCGCGATGATTCTGGTGAATAATGGGGGCGATTCCCAGCATACCTATTGGCCGCTGGAACACGCGCGCTGGAATGGGTGGACGCCAACCGATCTGATTTTTCCCTTCTTCCTTTTTATTGTCGGGCTCTCAATGGTCCTCTCCTTCCGGTCGCGATTGAGCAAAGGACAGACCAGGGGGAAGCTGCTGCTCCATACAGTCAGGAGGAGTGCAGTCATATTCGCGCTGGGCATATTTTTGTATGCCTATCCGCGTTTTGACTGGCATACGGCGCGGGTGCCGGGCGTGCTGCAAAGAATTGCGGTCACGTATCTCATCACATCGGTATTGTTCCTCTATCTGAATCGCACGGCGCGCTATATCATAGCGGCTGTCCTGCTGGTTGCGTACTGGCTGATCCTGACGCGCGTCCCGGTCCCAGGATTTGGTCCCAGAGTGCTGACCATGGATGGCAACCTGGTGGGTTATATCGACCGCAGTCTTCTCTATAACCACCTGTGGATTCACCATCGTTTCGATCCGGAAGGGATCCTCAGCACCATGCCTTCAATCGTGACATGCCTTCTGGGGGTCTTCACCGTAGAATGGATGCGGTCGAATCACCCTCCCATCCGCAAGATCGTCGGGATGCTGAGCGCGGGTGTCGCTGGCGTTATCGCGGGAGAGGTCTGGGACCACTGGTTCCCTATCAATAAATCAATATGGACGAGTTCGTTTGTTCTGCTGACCGCCGGCCTGGCGCTGATCGCATTCGCCGCCTGCTACTGGCTCATTGACGTACGCGGGAAGCGGGCCTGGGGCAAGCCATTCGAAATTTTTGGAGTAAATCCCCTCACGGTGTATTTTCTGGCAAGCTGGGCTGAAAATGCCAGCTACAACCATCATGTGGATGGCTTAAGCATAAAAAATTACTTGTATGGCAAGTTCGTCACTCCACTCTTTGCCAATCCCTACCACGCCTCTCTTTTCTGGGGGCTGAGTTATGTTGTCTTCTTTTTTCTGGTTGCATGGGTGATGTATCGCAACAAGATATTCATTCGCATCTGATCCGCCGTTTCGGATGCGAATGTCAATTCGCGCTTGGGAAATGCGTAAGCGGCAGCGACTCGCGCAAGACTTACAATCCGGGTTTAAAATGAGCGGTGATGATCTCCTCGCACAAGACTTTCGGCAAACTCGGCATTCTGCTGCTCTCCACATTGTTTTCCAGCCATCTGGTTGCGGAGCCTGTGCCCTTCCGGCGGGCCATCCAACTGGCGATCACAAACAGCTCCGCTCTGCAGATCGCCGCGAACGATCAGGACCGCGCTTTTGCCGGGTATAAAGAGGCCAAGGACCAGTTCATTCCGCAGATCTTTTTAGGTTCCGGAGTCGCTTATTCATTTGGCTTTCCGCTGGGGGCGCCTTCGGTTTTCAACGTCCAGTCGGAAAGCCTGCTTTACAATCCCGCCGCTCGCGAGTTCACGCGCGCCGCCAAAACCGACTTCCGGGCCGCGCGTTTCAATAAAGAAGAGGAACGCAGCCAGGTGATTCTGGATACGGCCCTGACTTATTCCGAACTGGACCGGGAAACAGCCGCCCTGTCGCTGCTGAAGCAGGAAGAAGGCTCTTCCCTTCGAGTTGAAGATATTGTGAATCAGCGCATTCAGGCCGGAATCGAGAATGCGGTGGAGGGGACCAAAGCAAAGCTGAATACGGCCCGCATTCGGCTGAAGATGGCCCAGATCCAAAGCAACATGGAGGTCCTTCGGCAGCATATCGCGGCCCTGACCGGGATCCCAGCCAACCAGTTCGAGACTGTGACCGAATCGATCCCTCCCCTGCCGCAGATCTCGCAGGAGGAAGATCTGGTTTCAAGAGCGGTGGACTCCAGTCCGCTTTACAAAAGCGCTCTGGAAGCGGCCAATGCTAAAACCATCCGCGCCAGGGGCGAGCATAAACAGCTTCTCCCCTCTGTTGATTTGGTGGGTCAGTATGCCCTTTTCAGCAAGTTGAATAATTACGAGGAATACTATCGGACATTTCGCTATAACAATGGCGCATTCGGATTTCAGATCCGCATTCCCTTCCTGAATGAGGGCCAGCGCGCGCACGCCGCCGCCGCCGACGCGGATGCGATAAAAGCGCATCATGAGGCGGACGCTACCAAGCAACAGGTCTCATCGGAGACCCTGAAGCTCCAGCGCGCCGTCGCCCAGCTCAGCGCCGCCAAAGAGGTAGCGCAGCTCGAATATCAATTGGCGCGCGCCGATACCGAGGCAGTGCAGGTGCGGGTCGACAGCGGGACCGCCAACCTGCGCGACCAGGAGCAGGCCAGGCTGGCTGAGAACGACAAATACGCCGCTCTGCTGGATGCGACTTACGACCTGGAAAAAGGGCAGATGCAGTTACTGCGGGCCACCGGCGAGATTGAAAAATGGGCGCTTTCTGCCCACTAAAGCCCTGATTTCTTCCATTTAAGGCTTTCATTTTGCCTTTTAACCGTCCATCCCATTTAATACGGAAGTGTCTTAAAATAAGCATCTTTCCGGTAGGGCAGAACTGCCGCAGGATGTTATAGTTATGGTTAACAATGAGCGTACTGAAAACCCTTCTTCTTAATCCTCCGTCCTTTGAAAATTTCGATGGTGGAGCGAGTTCTCGTTGGCCGGCAACCCGCGAAATCGAGTCCTATTGGTATCCGGTATGGCTGGCTTATCCCGCAGGCATGCTGGAAGGCTCCCGCCTGCTTGATGCCCCTCCGCATCACGTTTCGGCGGAAGAGACCATCAATATCTGTAAGGATTATGAGTTCCTCGTCCTCTTCACCAGCACTCCTGGCTGGACCGGCGACCAGAAGCTGGCGGAAGCCATTAAAAGGGCGAATCCGAGCATTAAGATCGCCTTTGTCGGGCCGCCCGTGACCACCTCGCCAGACAAGGCCCTGAATGAGTGCCATGCCATCGATTTCGTATGCCGCCGGGAATTCGATTATTCCGTCGTTGAGTTCGCCCAGGGCAAGCCGCTGGACCAGATTCTGGGCATCTCTTATCTCAGCAATGGAAAAGTGGTCCACAATCCCGACCGCCCGCAAATTCAGGACCTCGATGCCCTGCCCGACGTGATGGATGTGTACGCCCGCGACCTGGATGTGACCCGGTACAACGTGCCTTTCCTGTTGCATCCGTATATTGCGTTGTATTCCACCCGCGGTTGTCCGGCCCAGTGCACTTTCTGCCTGTGGCCCCAGACACTCAGCGGACATGCATGGCGCAAGCGTTCCACCGATGCTGTCGCACGTGAGATGGCCAAGGCGAAGCAACTCTTCCCTCATGTGCGGGAATTTTTCTTTGATGACGACACCTTCAACATCCAGAAGGCGCGCACCATCGAGCTCTGCTCCAAATTGAAGCCGCTGAATCTGACGTGGTCCTGCACCTCGCGTGTCACCACCGATTACGAGACGCTGAAGGCGATGCGCGAAGCGGGATGCCGCCTGCTGATCGTGGGCTATGAATCCGGCGATCCGCAGATACTGAAGAACATCAAAAAGGGCGCTACCGTCGAGCGCGCTCGCGATTTTACCCGCGATTGCCACAAACTGGGACTCACCATTCACGCCGACTTTATCCTCGGCCTGCCTGGGGAGACTGAAGAAAGCATCCGCCGGACCATTAATTTTGCCAAGGAGCTGGATTGCGAAACCATCCAGGTTTCGGTGGCTCATGCCTATCCTGGCACCGAATTTTACGACTTCGCGAAGCAGAATGGCTTCATCGTCAACGAGCAGGCGATGGTGGATGATGGCGGTCATCAGATGGCCCACATCGAATATCCCGGATTGGACCGGGAATACGTAATGGAGATGGTCCATCGCTTCTACGATGAATACTATTTCCGTCCAAAGGCCGTCTATCGCATTGTGAGGAAGGCCATCTTTAACAACGCAGAACGCAAGCGGCTATACAAAGAAGCCAAATCATTCATGAAGCTTCGCTCCGCCAGAAACCGGTATGTAAAGCAAAGCCGTAAATCCCAGATTGGGCCTGCCGAAATTCAGGCAAAATCGGTGGGAGCGCAAGGGGATTAATTCCAGTCCTTCCCGAATGGGCACGGCCAACGCTGTGCCCATTTATTTTGTTTCCAGATGAGCTCTGCCCAGAAATCCCGCGGCATCCACAGCATGACCCTGGTGCGTTACCTCATGCTGCTCCTTCTTGTGCTATGCAGCACCTTGGGGGACGTATGTCTTTCGCGCGGCATGAAGCAGATTGGCAGGATCACGCCGACCCGCTGGCATGACCTTCTGTTTGCAGTCACGAACCCATGGGTGACCGTAGGCATCCTGCTATTGCTGGTCTTTTTTTCTTCCTATCTTTCGGCGCTCTCATGGGCGGACCTTTCCTACATTATGCCGGCTACCTCCTTCGGCAATGTGCTCACCGCGTTGCTGGCGAGATTTTATCTGCATGAAAATATCCCGGTTGCGCGATGGCTTGGGATCATTCTAATCACCTTTGGAGTGGGCTTTGTGGCGCGTGGCCCATCCCTCACGGTCAGGACTTGCGCCGGAGGCGGCGGGCCTGCCGGAAAAACATAATCCATGACCCTGCAACACCAAATCGCCGATGCCAGTTTTATCGTTCTGCTGGTGGCATTCAATACCTCGGGGGACCTGCTGATGGCCAGGACCATGCGCAAGGTCGGGGACGTGGATGTGATCCGCAGGGAGCGAGGAATTGTGGGAGTGGTTCGCGCCATATTATTTACTCCGTCTTTTTATGGCGCTCTGGCCTGCATGGCTTCGGCGTTCTTCAGCCTCTTGACCGCTCTTTCGCTCATTGATTTAAGCGTCGTGATTCCCGCTGCGGCCTCTTTGACCTTTCTATCGAACCTTACCGGCGCAAAATTCTTCCTCAAGGAACGCGTGGATCGAACGCGATGGATCGCCGGGCTGGTGGTAATGTGCGGAGTGATTCTTTTAGCGGTCAAGAAGTGAAACTGGCGGACTCGCGTTTCAGCCCGGAAGGCCGCACACTATCGCCTGAACAGCTTCATAAAGCCGGCGGGCGGCAGGTCGGGTTTCACGAATTCCTGTGGCCTTCCCACAGCCCGGGCTATTGCCTCGGCTGCCTTATAACCGCTGCGGACTGCTCCCTCCATGGTCGCCGGCCAACCGGTTGAAGTCCAATCGCCGGCCAGGAAAACGCGCGGCCACTCCGTTTGTGAAGCCGGACGATACTGGTCCGACAAGGGCTGGGCGGAATAAGTGGCGTGAATTTCTTTAATGACGGTGGCCTTTAGCAGCCGGGCTTCCTTTACCTTGGGGAAAAATTCCGCAAGCTCTTTCATCGCTAAATCGATAATCTCCTGCCGGGACTTATCAACCAGTGACTTGGAGGCGCTGACCACCAACTCCACATAGCTGCCTGCCTCAACCGGCGCTCTTCCCCGCTGCGTGCGGTTTTGCAGCTTCGATTTGTGGAACATCCATTGGATGGTCCGGTCGAGAAGGACGGCATGCTCAAGCTCCGTAATCTCCCGGTCAAACCATAGATGAATGCCGGTAATCGGCGAACTCTCAAACCGCTCCAGCATGCTTACAAGCTGCTGCCGGACCGGCGCGGAGCCGTTTTGCGCGGGCAGCATCCTGGCCAGCGCATGATAAGGAACGGCCAGCAGCAGATAATCGGAGTGGAATTCCCGCGCCCCGGACTGAAGTTTGATTCCGGCGTAATCGGCTGAAAATGAATCGATGGAGGTCCGCAGGTGGACTTCTCCTCCACGCTCCTGAATGTAATCCACTGCCTGGCGATAAAGCTCGGTGAGCGGCACCATGGGCACGCCCATCTTCCCTGCTTCAGCGGACTTCAGAAAAGACTCGCGAAAAACCTGAGCGGCGTAGCGCACCGAAGTGCGGTCAAGATCTTCATTGAGGGCGCTGACCAGCACCACCTTCCAGAAGCGATCAATGGCTGGCTGGGTTTGTCCGTGGCGATGCAGCCATGATTCGAAGTTTTCTTCCGTCTCCTCGGGCAGGCCCGCCATCAAGACCAGCATGGCCCGCGAGATTGCCAGTTTGTCCTTGAACGAAAGCGAAGCGGCCCTCAAAAACGACCAGCTGGCGTGGAAGGGAGCGGGCAGCGCCGACGGGCCAATGTTTGATTTCCGTCCGCCGGGCTCAATAAAAGTGAGGTCCTTAAACCATCGGATCTTGTCTTCGGAGCCGATACGGCGGTAGAAATCCAGCAGATTGGTACAGCACCCCAGCAGGACATGCTGGCAGTTGTCCACTACCTCGCCCGTCCCAGGATGCTCGTAGGAAGACGCGCGACCGCCAATATATGGCCGGCGCTCAAAGAGGCTCACGCGAAATCCTCCCTGCGCCAGCGCGCATGCGGCGGAGAGACCGGCCAGTCCGCCACCCACCACAGCGACCGATGCCGTGTTGGGGTAAGACCCTTCTGCTTTCAAGACAAGATCCTCAGGCAAAAATAGATTGGAGTACGCCTCTTGATAATATCGCGGACTTCTCCAGGGCGCTTAAGCTGACCCGCTCCGAAAGCACGTCATAGTGGCGTTTTGCAATCTTCTCGAGCAGCCGGCGATAAATTGTGGCCATCACCCAAAAGGCGGAACGACTGTCTTTATCGATCAGGGGGACGAGTTCATCGGCGGCCTGGTAAAATTCGCGCGCGCGTTGCGCCTCGAATTCCAGCAGCGGCCATAGGCGCGAAACCTCCAGCGCGCTTCCGCCATTCACAATAAATTCCTCGGGAGTAAGTCCGAAGCGGACAATATCTTCTTCCGGCAGATAGACGCGCCCCATCTGCGCATCTTCTTTCACGTCACGAATGATATTGGTCAACTGGAAGGCGATGCCGCAACGTTCGGCCAGCGACTCAGCACGGGGATCGCTATATCCATAGACCCGAATGCACACCAGTCCCACCACCGAAGCCACGTAGTAGCAATAGTTGTAGAGATCGGCGAAAGTGCGGTACGGAGCGGCGGTTTGCACGGAGGTACCGCTGCTGGCCCATTGACCGGAGGCGGAATCCTGCTCCAGCTGCCGCGGGGCTGCCAGGTCCATTGTGGTCCCCGCAACCAGCTTGTTCAGGAGTTCACCGGGAATCTGAAAGCGGCGCTGGGCGTCGGCGAGGGCGAAGAAGACCGGATCGTTGGTCGGCTGTCCGGCAGCCGCGGCGTGCCATTCCGCAAGCCAGGAATCGAGCGCGCTGCGGCGTTCGGAGAGCGTCTGTGAGCGGTCATCGGAAAGATCGTCCGCATGCCTCATAAACGCATAAACCGCGCAAAGGGCATTCCGCTTTTCTCGCGGCAGCGCGAGAAAACCATAGTAAAAATTCTTGGCCTGGGAGCGCGCGATTCCCCGGCAGACGGCATAAGCGGTGACGAGCTGCGTGTTCATAGCAGCTTTCCCATAAGGGCGCGGACCACCAAAGACAATTTTCTGGATTTGGAGATGACGGGGCGGGAGCGGAGCACATCAAAATCCTGCCGTTCGATGGCCCGCAGGATCTCCTGTCCACCGCGGCTGAATAACTCAATGTCCAGCGCCAGCTCCTTATCGACATTTTGCGCCAGTGGCAGGCCGCGTTCGAACCACTCCCGCGCTCGAGTGACCTCAAACTTCATCATGCTCAGGAACTGCGGGGTGGCCCGGCGCGCGGCAATCTCCTGCTCGGAAACCCCGAAGCGCCTGAGATCTTCCAGCGGCAGATAGATGCGGCCCTTTCCGTAATCCACCAAAACGTCTTGCCAGAAATTCGCCAACTGCAGAGCGGTGCAGGTAAAGTCCGAGAGCCGCTGCCGTTCCGCATCGCGGTATCCGCAGAGATACAAAACCAGATGGCCCACGGGATTGGCGGAATTCACGCAATATCCCAGAAGGTCCTCAAAGGTTTCATATCGCGTCACCGTCTGGTCCTGCCGGAATGCCTTGAGCAGATTGGCAAATGGGGCTTTCGGGACCTCGCATTGCCGGATGGTCTCGGCGAGCGCTACAAATACCGGATGGCGGGCGCGGCCTTCATAACATGCATCGAGCTCGGCCTCCCATTCATCGAGTAGCCGCAGGGAAAGCCGCGGGTCTCCGGTCTCGTCTCCCAGGTCATCCGAGATGCGGCAATAGGCATAGACACTGTAGAAGTGAGGACGCAGGCGCCTGGGCAGGAACCAGGTTGCGACAGAAAAATTTTCGTAATGAGAACGGGCAAGGCGTTCGCAGTAAGCCTTGGCCTCAGCCAATGTAGGGGCTTGGTCAGGAATGCGGTATTCAGCGGGAAGCAAATCCCAGCCGGAGCGCACCTGTGGCGCGCCATTGCTGTTTGTGAGTTGCTCCTGACTGGCGAGAGACAATCGGCCTCCGGTCCCGTTTAATGTCCGGGGATAATGGCGGTCTTAATCTCGCCAGTGCGGTCAAGCATACGACGCAGCACATGTTGCAGACGCGAGAGCGGAGCTTCGCCGGTCACATAATCGGTGCTCTTGATCTTCTTCTCGCAGATGAGGGCAAAAGCGCGCCGCACCATGTCCGGAGTGTGATGGAAGGTCGCCTTCAGCGTGATCTCGGAATAGTGCAGACGGTTGGTATCAAGTTCAACCTTGGTACCACTCGCGCATCCGCCGAAGAAATTTACCGTGCCGCCCTTGCGCACCATGTCAACGGCCCACTGCCAGGCCTGTGGACGCCCCACTGCCTCTATGACCGCATCGGCCCCGCGTCCCCCGGTCAGCGACTTGACGGCCTCAATGGGGTCGGCAACCTTCGTGGTCTGGACAATTTCTCCGGCGCCAAATTTTCGCGCGGCATCAACCTGTTCGTCGCGCTTGACCACGGCAATCACGTTCATGCCGCTTACCTTGGCGACCTGCATAAACATCAATCCGATGGGACCACCACCGATCACTACCACGCTGTCGCCAATCTCGGCCCTGGTTTCATGCAGTCCGCGCAGTACGCAGGCCAATGGCTCCGTGATGGCGGCGGCCTCAAAACTTACGCCCGCGGGAATGGCCAGCATATTGGCCTCCACGATGCGGCGCGGAACCTTGATGTACTCCGCATAGGCCCCATTATTGAAAAGCAGGTCTTCGCAGAGGTTTTCCTGGTGCTTGGAGCAATAGAAGCAAGAACCACAGGGCGCGGAGTTCAGGGCCACTACGCGCATACCTTTCTTAAAACCTTTTACTCCGGGCCCGGCCTCTTCGATGATGCCGGAAAGCTCATGACCGAAAAGCGCGGGCGGAGTAATCATGCGGGCATGGTAACCACGCTGAAAGACCTTCAGATCGGTCCCGCAAGTGAGCGCAACCTCAACCTTGATCAGGACCTCTCCCTCCTGCACGCGAGGGATCGGCACCCTTTCAATCTTTACGTCCTCCTTGCCATAGAGGACTGCTGCTGTCATTTTTCCATTCACTGAAATTTTGCTTGCTCCATTCCTGTTACTGCATTGGGCCGATGCCCGGCTGAATGACGATCTTCATCGAATCCGGTTTAGGATTTGCCGCGAGTTGGAGTCCTTTTACGCCATCCTGCAACGGGAAACGATGGGAGATCAAACCCGCAAGATCTACTTCGCCACTCAACACAAACTGCACGGTTTCGTCCTGCAAGTCGATGGAGGCGCTGTAGGAACCGAGAAGCGTCTTCTCGTCCACGCAAACCGCCGCAGGATCGATCACCGCCTCGCCGTGCACCGTCTGGGCAAAAAGCATGACTCTGCCCCCATAACGGGCAGCGTTCATTGCGGTCTGTATCAGGCTATTGCCTCCAACCGCCAGAATTACGGCATCCGCTCCGCGACCCTCGGTCAACTGCCGAATGCGCTCCACCACATTCCCCTGGCCGGCGGAGATCGTCTCCCTGATTCCGTAGCTGTTAGCTATTGTAAGCCTCCGTTCATGCAAATCGGAAGCTACTACTCTGGCTCCCGCGCGTTGCGCCAGCACCGCCAGGATGATGCCGATGGGCCCTTGTCCGATGACCAGCACGGTCTCACCGGGAGCGAGGTTAAGCGCCTTGATTCCCTTCAGGCAGGTATTGACCGGCTCGATAAACGCCGCCTGCTCAAAAGAGACATCAT